>CAJNCH010000013.1:0-66357 GCA_905221225.1 bacterium | reverse complement strand
ACTTTATCTTCGATCGCTTTCTTCTCAGCGTCTGTAAGTTTTTCTGGATTTGCTACTACTGTCTTATCTGCTGGTTTTACGATGTCGTTGCCTGCATTTGGTTTCGTTGCATCTGCTGCTGACTTAGTCAAGTCCGCTGCTGGGATAACGGCTGTCTTACCTTCTGGTGTTGTAACTGTCGCGTTTCCTTTATCGTCTACAACTACAGTTGCTCCTGGATTGACGGATTTGACCTTATCTTCAATCGCTTTCTTCTCTGCATCTGTAAGTTTTTCTGGATTGGCTACTACAGTCTTATCTGCTGGCTTAACGATGTCGTTGCCTGCATTTGGTTTCGTTACATCAGTTTCTGATTTGAATAAATCTTCTGATGGGATTGTTGCTGTAGTTCCATCTTTCAGAGTAACTGTCGCATTTCCATTTTCATCGAATGTAACAGATTTAGTTTCCGGGTTTAATTCTCTTAGTTTTTCTTCTACTTTAGCTTGATCATCTGAGTCATTTGCTTCACCAACTACTTTATCTGCCGGTTTCACAATATTACTATTCCCTGCACCTGCTTTTTCTGTATCTTCTTTAGTTCTTACTAAATCAGTTGCTGGGATTGCTGCAGTTTTACCATCTGGAGTAGAAACAGAAACAGTTCCATTTTCATCGATTGTTACGATAGCATCTGGATTTACCTCTTCAACTTCTGCAACAATCTTAGCTTTTTCTTCATCTGTTAACTTAGATGGATCTTTTACGATAACTTTATCAAGTGGTTTGTTAATGTCATTTCCACCTTTACCGTTATCTAATTGGTCCTCAGTTTTCACTAATTTTGTCGGATTGATAGTTCCTTTATCGCCAGCTTCTGTTGTTACTTCGATTTTTCCATTATCATCATATTTAACTTCTTTAGCTGTTGGGTTAACTTTCTTAACTTCTTCTAAGATTTTAGCTTTTTCTTCATCTGTTAATGCACTTGGGTCTTTTACAAGAACTTTGTCAATTGGTCTATTGATATCTCCAATTGCTTTAATAGCTGCCTTATCTGCTTCTTCTATTACATTAACATCTTCTACACTAGTTACTGCATCGATTGCTGCTTTAGCTTTATTCGCAACTTTATCTACTTTAGCTTTTAATGCTTCTTTAGCTTTAGGAGATAAATCATTACGAGCATCTATTTCCGCTTTCTTAGCTTTTGCTTCATCTTCGATAGCTTTACGTGCATTTGGTTTATCTTTTACAACTGGAAGAGCTTGATCGATTGTCCCTTTAGCTCCATCTTTACCAACTGCTACTTCTTTCTCAGTTCCAACTGTTGCATCTGTTGTTGCTGCATCCACTGCATCTTTGGCATTTTTAGCAGCTTCTTCTGCTTTTTTCACTGCTTCTGCTTTTTCTTCGTCAGTAGCATCTGGAGTATTAGCAATATCTTCTAATTGTTTCGCTAATTTCTCATCAATTGCTTGTTTAGCTTCTGGTTTTGTTACTGCTGTTGGATTTACTGCAGTTACTTCATCTACACCTGTTTTCTTAGCTGCATCTACTGCATCTTGCGCTGCTTTTGCTGCTTCTGGTGTTGCTTCTACATCTGGTTGTTTTGCAATTTCTGCTAATTGGGCATCTGCTAATTTCTTAGCTTCTTCTTTTGCTTTTGCTTTTTCTTCAGTTGTTAAGTCAGTACGTTTATCGATTTCTACATTCTTATCTTCTAAAGATTTAGCGATTGCTTGTTTAGCTGGTTCTTTAACTACTGGAGTTACATTTGCAACTGCTGTAGTTCCTGCATCTTTAGCTTTATCTACTGCGTCATTTGTTGTTGCTTTATCAATAGCATCTTTAGCTGCATCCGCTTTTGCTTTCGCTGCATTTTTCAATGCTGTTTTTTGATCAGTTGTTAAATCTGTACGAGCATCAATTGCGTTATTTTTAGCTGTTAGTGCATCGTCAATTGCTTGTTTAGCTTCAGCTTTCTTAGCTGCTTTTGGATTCACAGCTTTAACATCTGCTACACCTTTATCTTTTGCTGCATCTACTGCTTTTTGAGCTGTTGTCGCTTCAGCTGGTGTATCTACAGTATCAGGTTGAGCATTAATTGCATCAGTCGCTTCTTTAGCTTTAGCTTGTGCTTCTTTCTTAGCTGCGTCTTTTTCTTCTTGTGTTAAGTCATCACGAGCATCGATTGCTTTTTCTTTTTTAGCTAGTTCATCTGCCACCGCTTGTTTCGCAGCTTCTTTAGCTATTGGGTTTACAGTTGCAATGTTATCTGTACCTGTAGTTTTTGCCGTTTCAACATCTGCATCTGTTGTTGCATTATCAATCGCTTTTTTAGCTGCATCTGCAATGTTTTTCGCCGCTAACTTCGCTGCTGCTTTTTCTTTATCTGATAAGTCTGTACGAGCATCGATTGCTTTTTCTTTTGCTTTACGAGCTGCTTCTACATCTGCCTTCGCTGCATCTTTTTTAGCTACTACTGGATTATCAGCTGCGATTGCTGTTGTACCAGATTCTTTAGCTGTATCCAATGCATCTTTCGCATTAGCATCATTAATCGTCTTAAGAGCTTTTTCTTTATCTGCATTTACTTTAGCGATTGCTGCTGCTTTTTCTTCATCAGTAGCATTTGGCGTTGAGTTGATTGCTGCAATTTTCTCAGTTGCTGCTGTGTTTACTGCATCGATAGCAGGTTGCTTATCTAAAGTTACGAATTCTGATAATTGTTTTTTGTCTGTAGAACCGTCTGTATATGTTACTACAAGATTTCCATCTGCATCTTTTGTAACTGATTTAATCTTAGCATCTTTATCATCAACATTTTTACCTTTTTTATCTGCTAAGTTTGCATCATCATTATTCTTATTATACTCAAGTTTTAATTTTTCTTTGATTTTTTCTAACTCTGCATCTGTTACATTAGCTGGATCTGCTACAGCTACTTTTTCTGTTGGAGCTGAAATTTCGTATTTAGATGTTTGATCTTTAACGATGAATTGAACATATCCTGGTTTTTGTTGACGTTCTGCATCATCAGTTGTAGCATTGTAGTCTGCACCTGTCATAGATTTGGCATCATCATTATCTTTAGCTTCAACAAAACTTGTCCATTGGTTTGGAGCTGTAAGTGTTGTAACACCTGTCATCTTGATAGTTGCTGTTCTCTTATCAGCAGATACTGTTCCTTCTCCATTTGTAACAACATCGTTATCAATCTTACCTGTTGTGAATCCGTATCCTGCAGTGTTATCATTTCCTACACCACCTGGTCCGCGTAGATATAAATCTTTTACAGTAGCATCATCTGTCGCTTTGAATGTTAAATCAGTATTTTCACCAGTGTAAACATAGATTTGTTTCTTATCTGGGTTAGAGTATGGAAGTTCTACTGTTGGAGCCGGGTTGTTACGTAAAATACTAGATAATGTAACTTTATCAGTAGAACCATCTTTATAAGTAACTACAATCTTATCGCCTTCTTTAGTTATAGATTGGATATATTGTGAAGCATTCTCTACTAATGTTCCATTTTTCCCACTTAATCTAGCATCATCAGCAGTATTGTATTGAATCTTAATATTATTTTTAATTTTTTCAAAATCAGCATCTGATAAATTATTAACATCAGAAACTGCTATTTTATTACCTTCTTCTGTTTGTCCTTGAATATCATATTTTTGAGTTTGTTCACGAACTACTAGTTTGAACCATCCTTCTGGCACTTGATCTACTGTCTTACCAGAATCACTATTACCATTAGGATCAGAGAATGTTGCACCTTCTAAATCTTCTGCCACTAAGTATCTCGTCATTAATGGACCTATAAAGTTTGGTTTACCTGATACTGACACTGTTCCCGTAATCGTTACTTTTGCTGGATTAGTTTCAGTTGCTTCGATTCCTGCTTCATTTCTTTGATAACCTGTTGTTAATCCATACTGATTTTTTATTCTACCACCAGCAGCACCTGGAGCATTAATCCCTCTTCCACCTTCAGCAATACGAATATCTTTAATTTTTCCAGAATCATCAGTTGCTGATAATTCAATATTTGTCTCTTCACCTTTGTAAACATAGATTTCTTTTGTAGCAGGATTAGAGAACGGAATAATTCCTTTTGGTCTTACGTTTAATACTTTATTCTTTTCAATTGTATCAGTAGAACCATCGATATATGTCACAACAAGCTTAGTTGGATCAGTTGTTGATACTGCAACAGTGTCAATTAGTGAAGCAGGATTCGAAACGTCTGTTCCACCTACAAATCGTGCATCATTACTTGTTTTAGAATGTTCTAATTGTAATCTTGATTTAATCGTTGTTAACTCTGCATCTGTAACATTATTAATATCATTAACAGTTATACGTGTAGAATCAGTTAAATCTTTAATGTCATATTTATATGTTTGAGATTTAACAACTAATTTGAAGTATCCAGGTTGATTTGATCCGTTAGAAGATGCGCTGACACTTCCACCTGCCGTATCTGTAACTACTAAATATCTATCTCCCAAAACAGAGTTTTGATCTTCACGTCTGTTAGTAGGGGTAAGACCTAAAAATCTCTCATTAGTCTTACCAGTAATATTCATTGTTACTGGACCAGGTGTTTCAGTTAAAGTTTGTGTATAACTCCATCCAAATCCATCAATTTGAACAGCACTATCTTTAGTTGCTTCATCAAGAGGTCTGTTACCTCCGCCTCTAACTTTTACAGAACTAATATTCCCTGCAGTTGAATTCACAGTAATATCAATATTTGTATCTTCTTGGTTATAAAGATAAATTTCTTTTGTAGCATCATCAGAAAACTCCATAGTGTAACTGATGTTTCCTACTTTGTTTGTTGTTGCTTCATGCGCTGCAGCAGTTGTCTCAGCTCTAAACGCATTATTTTTATCTAATGCTTTACCATTACGTAAATCACGAGATCCTGTGTTTTCGATTGAGTTAGTACCAGCTTTTGGTTCTGTGTTTTCTGCTTTTTTACCTACAGTTTCTTTTCCGTTAGTAGTGTCTACCTTTGGAGCTTCTTTTTGGGGTTTGTTCTTTAATTTTGAGCTTACTGTAGTAACAAGGTTTCTGTAAGCTAGGTTCAATTCTTCTTGACTAGTTGCAGAAGCAAGCACAGACTTGGCAGAAGCTATCTCAGAATTTAAAAGACTAATACTTTCCTCTGTTTTATTAGCGTATTTACCTGCTGAAATATTCCCTTCAATTTCAGCGATATAGCTTTCCAATTGTGACTTATCCAAAGTTGAAGTTGGTTTTGCTGATTCTGCCGGTTTAGAAGCCGGCTCTGATTGTGCGACAACATTTTCTTCTGGTTTAACGGTCACTTCTGTTGCTGAAGCATCAGGCTGGACAGTCTTTTCTCCATCTTGAGAAGCTTTGGCCTCAAGATTTTTTTCAATAACTGTTACATCTTGTTTCCCAAGCTCATCAGCTGATACAGCCCCATTCCCTAGGAACATGAAAAGAGCAGCCACTGCTACACTAGCTGCACCAAAACTGACCTTTCGGATACTATAACGAAGACACTTTTCAGTGCGATACTCCTGTTGTTTACTCTTCATGAGACACAACCTCCTTAAATTTTATATTATTCATAATTTATAGTATATTAATATACATAACATTTGCATATTATTTATATCATTTTTTTGTACTTAATGTACATCACAATGATAACACAAAACTATTTTAAAAGCAAAGTAAATTAAATTAAAATCATATAGATTGTAAAATGTTGACAAATCGTAACATTTGCTTTTGTAACTAGCTATTTAAATTCTATCTAATTACAAAATTTTAGGGTTTTTATGATGTACTTAAATGGTCTATTAGAACCATTAAAATTTCTCCTTAAAAATATGAATCCATTTCCTGATTTGTAATAACTTCTAATTTTTTATTTTTTTACATTTTTAACATGGTTTTGCCTCTATAGTAGCTATTTTATTCCAACTTAAATTATTGATAGTTTTTGTCGAAAATGAAAAACATTAAACCAAAATAAAACATGCTATCTCATCCGATAACATGTCGTTTTTTACTATTTACAACAGTCCCTCAAATTCAGAGACGCTCATACCTAATTGTTCACTCGCAATCTCCGAAGTCAGGAGATGTTGACGAACGAGATTTAGTAGCACAGACAAACTTCCTTCAACTTTCCCACGCTCTAAACCTTGTTCCAACCCCTCCGCCCTAGCTGTTTCCATGGCATAGTCCTGTGCTAACAAGGCCTGTTCTTCTCGCATACGTAGTTGACTAAACATTTTCCTGTCCTCCTCGGACCAGCTCTTGTAGTCTAGCAGTTGGTCTGCTTGACTGATGGCTCGCTCGGGTTCTTGGGTAAAGGGTTTATTCCCAAAAAACTCCAACCACGGTTTGCGAACCTCGTCTTTGCTGGTTTCTCTGTATTTTTTTAATTCCAAGAACGCCATTTTGACCAGATGGTTTTCTTGTCCATTATTGGTTATGTTTAAAACCTCACCTGTCGTGTCCTCGCGCATACTAAAACTATGGAAAGCCAAGTCATCTGAGAAGTAGTTGCTATCCACGATAGCGATAGCGTATACTGGTGCGATGTGTTTATAACTCTGGTGTGTATCACCTTCTCGTTGGCGAATTTTTTCTAAGTTTTGATTGACCTGACTGCACAAGTAAGCCCATAGGCGATTGATGAAAAAATTCTGATGATGTACCTGAATCTCAATGATTACCTGAGTGCCATTATCCAACTCCGCTAAAACATCTATACTGGTATAGAAATCCTGCACCGAGTACGGCAGGGAAGGCAAGACGTGAATATTGCTTCCCTCCAAAATGGTCACATTTTTTGCTGGCAAGTCCAGCATATCACGGATAAATTGACAAGTGATTTCTGGATTGCTAAAGATTTTCTTAGCGACCAAATCATTCGTTGGGCTAATGCCCGGATGTCTGAGAATCATCCATTTCCTCCTTCTATTATACCATAGTTTGAAATCTAATTTTGCTAGATTCGATGGTTCTATCTATTTATTCGGAAAGGAAATGAATTGTGAAGATGTTTTATCTCGTTTCAACTAAAATATGAGTTTGATCAACCAACTGTCCATCCACAGTCAGATTCAGATAGAAATCTAAGGTCTTATCAGCAGCAAAATACAGGGTTGGTAGACACAAATCTTTTTTGCTTTCCCCTGCTTGGAATTGAAGGACTTGAATCTCGTCCTGATAGGCGACACCATGGACACCTGTCCCCGGTTGAATCGAAATCTTAGCCTCCAAAGGAGTACTACTTTCCCTTCGTTCAATCCTAAAATGAAGAGTCTCTCCCTTTGCTACAGCTAGACTTTTTTCTGCAAATGCTAGTCCCTTAGCAACTTCTTTTTTTGATAAGCTAGGAGTTTTATAGAGGGAAATCTTGGTCAATACAGGCATAGATTGTGCCTCTGTAATGATCACGCGCACCTTTTGCGCCTCTACTAGCGAACCTCGCAAGAGGCGCTTATGACCAATTGTAAAGCCCCTACCAAATTCCTTCCAGACGCCGTCCACCTCTACTTGCACATGAAAAGCAGCGATTCGTTGCCCTAGCTTCAAATCTTCTCTTAACTCAATTACATCAAAAGTTTTAGGAGATCCTAGGTCGAGTTCTAGCTGGATTGGCAAGCCTACGTCGCTTGTCCAAGAGCTGGTCTTAAGGCCATCTGTCAAGTGGTGACAGGCAAAGTCTACGGAAAGAGCAGGACCAGATACCTTAGCTCCCAGAGCCAAATCTTCTTTATAGAGCTCATTGCGATAGGCCACAAATTCATAGAGGCGTTCAATATCCTTTGCATCAAAGAGCCCATCTTGATTCGGCGGAATATTGAGCAATAGTGGAGTTCCCCTCCCCACTGAGTGAAAATAGATTTCGACCAACTCCTCAAGTGACTTAGGATCCTGATCCTCATGGTAGAACCAGCCTGGACGGATGGAAACATCTACCTCTCCGATTGAAAAAATCGTTCCCGAGGGATCTCCGTGCTGAAGATAGTCCAGCTCTGCTTCTGTTCCTAGTTTGTCAAGATTCACCTTTTGCCACAGTGGATCACCTGCATACCCTCGTTCATTGCCAATCCAGCGTATACTGGTGTCTTCTGTTGAGAAAATCAAGCAATCGCCCTGCAGGTCACGAATGGTTTCAAACCATTTTTCAAATTCATAATTGACCTTTTGAGCGCCCTCTCCTCTGGCACCATCCATCCAGACCTCAGCAAATTTCCCTTCATTACCATAGGCAGGATTTGATAAGATTTCCTTCAGCTGAGTCAGATAATAGGCATTATAGTCCGCTTCTCGGTCCACATGATAGAGAGGACTGTGAGCATCCCAAGGCGATAGGTAGACCCCCATATCCATATCAAACTCTGTGGCAGCTTGGGATACTTCAAGGAGCAAATCCCCCTCTCCATTCCTCCAAGGACTAGCCTTAACCGAATAATCTGTGTGAGCTGTCGGATAGAGGACAAAGCCGTCGTGGTGCTTGATTACCAAAATCAACTTTTTAAAGCCCGTTTCCTTGAGCACACGAACCCACTCACGCGCATCTAACTGTGTCGGGTTAAAACGTACAGGATCCTCCTGACCTGTCCCCCATTCCTGGTTATAAAAGGTATTAGGTCCAAAATGGATAAAGGCTGCTAGTTCATCCTCTAAATAAGCTAGCTGGGCCTGACTAGGCAAGGGCCCATGCGGTTTTATTTCTCTTACCATACTATTTCCTATCTACATTTTTCTTTACTTTTTTGGCATGTACTTGCAATTCTGTTAACGCTAGGGGACTGGTCAAACCTTCAAATCGAAGACGAAGGGCATAGGTTTCCACCTTGTCAAATTCAAAACGAAGCTCTTCAGCCTTATCACTTGAAACTTTTCGGATAGCTGATACAGGGCACCAATTCTCCTCTTGCTTGAGCAGGGAATCCTTATCCAAATGATTGGGAGTCCGAGGCAAGCTAGGCTCATTCCCTACATAATAATCAATAAAAGTAGGCTCCACCGCCACGTATTCTTGATTCTCAACATAATACAAGGTCACGTTATCCACAAATCGCGGTTTTAAAATGCCTGCATCTCCAAAAAGAATGCCGACGCCGGCTTTCTCTGACTTAGCAATCCAAGTATTGGCTGTCGATTTCTTCCGAGAAATGACCTTGTCATTGAGGTAAGAGGCTGGGTGATTTGGCTCTGAGTGAGAAGCAAAGACCAGAGGCAGGTTAGATCCTGTCCACTGATTGGAAATAACTTCCCCATCTACACTGACATCTGTCACATGAATGGTGACTGTTGCTGGCAACCCACAGCCCGCTACTTGCCCTGTGAGCACACATTCTCCTACCTGAGCATAGACTTGAGGCTTGAGTTCATCCCAAGTCACCTTGGCCGTATCTCTTCTGCCATCTGATAAGACTAGCTTGACTCGGTCTGGTAAGTGTGGGACTTCCTTGACAAGCGTCCAAACACTTTCAGGCTCAATAGCGCAAATCCCTTGGACACAGACCTGAGCAGAAGCCTTTAAATCCAGACCTTCTAGCTGGCCAGATACTGTAATTTCGTGAAAGCTTGCCAGATCTTCTTCCGAGATTGCCTCCCAAACAACCTTGACTCGTTTTGCATCGCCTGACTCATAGTCCACCAAAACTGAAGATGGCAACTGTGGATAAGTTCCCTTAGCTGTATACAAGCGAAGTGGTCGTACAGAAACTGCCTGCCCTAGCGAGATATTTTCTGCTACCTGCAGGTGCATTTGATAGGTCTTCCCTTGATAAATGGCGCGGATAGCCAAGTCGCCTGCAGACAAGCAATAAAGTACTCCCTGCTTGATAATGGCGTGGGCACTGCCACTCGTCTCCCAAATCACTTCACTATTCCCCACCTTGTTCACAGGGTTATCCACAGTTTGTGGATAAAGTCCAATAACTGGGGAATCCCCTTCTTGTAATTCTGCCTGCTTGTCCACTCGAATCTCAAACAAGCGCTTATTTTTCACTAGCTGGCAAGCCAAAGCCTCTCCCACTAAAAGAGTAAAACTTGCTGGCTCTAGCCCTCTAGCACTGGCTTTTACTCTCACATAACCAGTCTGCTCCAAGCTCTGAACTAAAAGGACACACCTGCCATGAAAGGTTTTCCTCTTAAAACGACCATTTTTCTGATCCTTGTAACGTTCACGACTGGCCTGCCTGCCATTATCCACACCCACAATGCGAGCAGGGCCCTCAATTTTAAAATGAATCTGATTGGAAGCACTCGGCACCCAGTTTCCATCCTTGTCCAATACATCAAAATAGAGATAGAGGAGGTCTTGCCCATCTGGCTCCAGTTTTGTTTTCTCGGCATGTAACCCGATTTTGGCTGGCTTACCTGCAGTCACCACCCTATCTTCTGCCACAATCTGACCTTGACGGTCATAGGCCACAGCACGCAATTCTCCCGGTTGATAAGCCAAACGCCATTCGAGATAGAGTTGGTCAGAACATTCTCCCTCTTGATATTTTCGACCGTCTGAAGTCCATTTTTCCTGAAAAGTCTTCCTACCTTGAGATTTTCCATTGAAAAATAGCTCTACAAAACCAGCATTTGAATACACTCGAACAGGGATACCCCCATACTTATCCACAACTTGTTGATAACTCTTGTGAATTTCCCAATTCCAGTGGGGCAAGATATGAACCATGGGATGCTGATCTAGCTCCAACCACTGACTTTGATAGAGATAATAGTCATTTTTAGGAATTCCTGCCGTGTCCACAATCCCAAAATAGGAACTCTTTACAGGCGTGTCATTTTGGTTGTGCCAAGGAGTCGGCTCACCGATATAGTCCACTCCTGTCCAGATAAACTGCCCCGCATAGTCTAGCCGATTTCTATCTGCTATCCAAGAAGCCGTCGCCGTCTTCCCCCAAGGAACCCGATCATTTCCATAGTCTGACTGTTCAAAATTCCTCACGCGGCGATTATCCCCAACCCATTCCTTATCTGGGCGAAAATAGCTCTCACGCGTCCGTGTAGCCGATGAAGTTTCAGACCCATAAAGTCGCCACTTGGGATGTCTTTTGCGAATCCCATCAATATTATCTTCCGAGTAATTCAAGCCTACCACATCCAGCAAATCAGCAATCTTTTCATGACCTCCAGAACCATCTCCAAAGCGGAACTGGTCCATTCCCATAGTCACAAAACGGCTATCATCAACCTCCTTAACCCTTTCTAGCAAGCGTTTGATAGTTTTCAATGAATGGGCATCGCCATTTGCTTCACTAACTTCATTTCCTAAGGACCACATAAAGATGGCTGGATTGTTCTTACCACGTTCAATCATAGTGCGCAAATCATAATCTGACCAGAAATCGCCTGCTTTCGCTTCTGGATGAGTCGCTTCTTCCTCAAAAAAGCGACCATAATCATATTCTTTCTTGCCTCCATACCAGGTATCAAAGGCTTCTTCTTGGATGAGTAGGCCCATTTTGGCAGCTAGAGCCAGCAAAATACTACTAGCTGGATTATGGGTGATTCGAATCGCATTGACACCCATTTCCTTCATCTGGCGCAAGCGTCTCTCGGCAGCTGACCTGTTTTCCACAGCTCCCAGCGCTCCGTAGTCATGGTGCAGACAAACCCCATGAATCTTCAACCAGCGACCATTTAGAAAGAAACCCTTATCCGCTTGCCAATCCATATAGCGGTAACCAAAGCTCTCCTCTCCTTCATCAACCAAAATGCCATTTTTGTATAGGCGAGTCTTCAATTGGTAAAGGTAAGGATGATCAATATCCCAAAGCAAAGGTTGGAAAATTGATATGGCTTGTTGGAAAGAATATTTGTCCCCAGCTTCAATCACTAGAGAGTCTGTCGCCTGCCAGTCTGACAGCTGTTGTCCATCATACCAGATACTCTGCTCCAAATACACCGACACGGACTGAGGTCCATCATTTGAAACCTTGCTTTCAAGCTGGGTTTCCACCCAAGATTGCCTTTGCTCCTTGAGCTTGGGACTTTCTATCTTAATCCCATACAAATCCAGATGAACTGCATCTGTAATCAACAATTTTACTTCTCGGTAAATACCGCTACCAGAGTACCAACGACTGCTAGGTTGCTGATTGTCCACAAAAACCGCAAGCTGGTTGGCCGTCCCATCATTTCTTAGATAAGGCGTGATATCATAAGAAAAGGGTGTATAGCCATTGGGATAATAACCCAGCACTTGCCCGTTGATATAGACTTGAGCATTCATGTAAACTCCATCAAACAACAAACGCACCGATTCAAGACTGACATCTTCTTCCAAGTAAAACTGCGTCCGGTACCAAGCCTGACCCCCGTTTAACTGACCACCCTCATTTTGCGCTGGCGAATACTGGTCAAAATCATTGTAAATACTCCAGTCATGTGGCACTTGAATAGCCTGCCAATTTTCCCTCTGAAAATCCGGTGCCAAGGCTTCTTCTTTCCCCACCTCCTGACTAAAAAACCAGTGATTCCGTAAAACTTCTTCTCTTCTCATACAAGCATTCCTCGTTAAACAAGTCTATTGACCTGACTATAGCACAAAACAAAAGCGCTTTCAATACTTCCTCCATCACTCCCTAAATCCTCAGAAAAGATTCTATAATTTGTGGAAAAGTCTTTTAATCCTCAAGCCTAAAAGTCAACGCAAAAAGAGCCTGTTGCCAAGCTCTTTGTACTCAATGAAAATCAAAAAGCAAACTAGGAAACTAGGCGCAGGTTGCTCAAAACACCGTTTTGAGGGTAGTAGATAAGACTGACGAAGTCAGTTACATATATCTACGGCAAGGCGACGCTGACGTGGTTTGAAGAGATTTTCGAAGAGTATTAGTCTATTATTTCTTCTCAGCGCGAAGGGCTGACAAGATTTGTGTACGGATATCATCCACACCATTTGGCGTATTTGGTAAAAAGATAGTTTGATTTCCTTTAGAAGCAAAAGTATTCAAGGTATCCAAATACTGGTTGGTCAAAAGGATGGACATGATTTGTTCTTCTGTCATGCCAACATTGGCTTCCTTGAGTTCTGTGATAGACTCTGCCAATCCATCCACAATCGCCTTACGTTGTTGGGCAATCCCCACACCATGAAGGCGGTCTTTTTCTGCTTCGGCTTCAGCTGCAGTGACGATTTTAATCTTGTCAGCTTCCGCCAATTCTTGCGCTGCGACCCGCTTACGTTGCGCCGCATTGATTTCATTCATAGATTGCTTAACTTCTGCATCAGGTTCGACCTTGGTAATCAAGGTTTTCACAATAATGTAGCCGTAAGTTGTCATTTCTTCCGCCACTTGGTGCTGAACCTCAAGGGCAATCTCATCTTTTTTCTCAAACAATTCATCCAAGGTTAATTTTGGAACAGAAGAGCGAAGAGCGTCTTCAATATAAGATTTAATCTGAGATTCTGGACGCATGAGTTTATAGTAGGCATCTGTCACGCTCTGCTCGTTGACACGGTACTGAGTCGCTACATTCATCATAACAAACACATTGTCCTTGGTCTTGGTCTCAACCACAATATCGCTTTGCAACAAGCGCAACTGAATCCGCGCTGCAATCGAGTCAATCCCAAAAGGTAAGCGAATATGAATACCGCTATTGGCAACCTTCTGGTATTTCCCAAAGCGTTCAATAATCGCCACCGATTGCTGACGAACCACATAAACTGTACTCAGTGTGACTATCACCAATAGGAGCACACAAACCACCACAAAAATCATCAAAAATGTTGCCATTATCGTGACCTCCATCATTATTTTCCTGTATTATAGCACATTTAAAGAAGGCTGTGCAGTTTTTACTGCGATTTTTAAAAATAAAATGTTAACCATCTATTTTGTAACTAAAAAGGATAGCCTCATACAAAGCTATCCTTTGATTCTCATCAATGCGCCAACATTTCTTGGGCGATTTCTTGTCCAGATAGGTTATCTGGGTAATAGGTTGGCCAGTTATCCATTTCTTCAAAGAGAGCTTCTTGGCTTGTGCCTCCAAAGAAGATATGGAAATGTTCTGCCTTAACTGGGGCGATATTGTGGTCACTAAACTGAACATACTTGAACTGTCCAGCGTCAGCATCTGTTGCTTCAAAGAGGAAGCGCACGCCACGATTGCCTTTCTTGTAAGTTAAGATTTTCTTACCAACATACTTGTAGGTGAATTTCTTACTTTGTCCACCTTGAACAAATTCCATAGTATTATCAGAAATGTTGATCTTAGTGACATCTGTCTGATAGCCTTTTGTATAGTAAGCCTTGTACTCAGCCTGAGTCATCTTACCAGTCAACTTAGCCTTGTAGTCAAAGACTTGGTCAAACGTACCATCTTCAAGGAAAGGATAAACTGATTGCCAGTTACCTACATAGTCACTCAAGGTGCGGTCCTTGACGTCTGCATCCTCGAAGTAACCATTTTGAACTGTCTTGGTATCCTCTGCCTTTTCAGGCTCAATTGCTGGGCCTTCTTGGTCCGTTGTTTGTTTCAGAGCCTTGAGGTTTTTCTCCATAACGGAGATGTAGTTTTCGCCAGCCTTGGTATCCTCTTCTGTCAGACTTTCTAAAGGATTAAGGACATCTGTTTTAACACCTGCTTCTTTTGAAAGTGTGTTAGCAAGGGCCTGTGAGGCATTTTCTTCAAAGTAGATATAGGCAATTTTATTTTTCTTGACATACTCTGTCAATTCTGCCAAACGAGCAGCTGATGGCTCTGCATCTGGAGAAAGTCCTGAGATTGCGACTTGTTTGAGCCCATAGTCCAAGGCAAGGTAGTTAAAGGCTGCGTGTTGAGTCACAAAGCTCTTTTGTTTGGCTTGAGACAAACCTTCTGCATAAGCCTTGTCCAAGGCTTGCAATTTTTCGATATAGGCAGCAGCATTCTTCTCAAAGGTCTCTTTTTTATCAGGATAATCTGCTGACAAGCTATCACGGATGTGCTCTACTAGTTTAATGGCACGAACTGGTGATAACCAAACATGGGGATCGTACTCATGGTGATGGTCTTCCTCTCCATGGTCATGATCTCCCTCTTCTTCCTCACCACCTGGCAAAAGCAACATATCGCCTGTCGCCTTGATGGTTTTGACCTTTTTCTTATCCAAAGTATCTAGCAATTTAGGAACCCATGTTTCCATGTTTTCATTTTCATAAACGAAGGTATCTGCATCTTGGATTTTGGCAACTGCCTTGGCAGACGGTTCATATTCATGGGGTTCTGTACCAGCACCGATTAGGAGTTCTACATTAGCAGTATCTCCTGCGACTTGCTTGGTAAATTCATAGACAGGGTAAAAGGTTGTCACGATATTGAGTTTGCCATCTGCCTGCTTTTGATTAGAACAAGCCACTAAAAACAAGGCACATAGACTGGCAAACAATAAGCTAATTTTTTTCACATTAGTCTCCTATTTGATAAAACGTCTTACTAAACTAATCAGTAAGAAGACAGTTACAAAAATAATGGTAATACTTGCGCTTGCAGGTGTTTCTGCATAGTAGGAAATGTAGAGTCCTGCCACCATTCCCAAAAAGCCAATAGCACTGGCAAGCAGCATAACCGATTTAAAGTTTTTCCCTAAACGAAGGGCAATACTAGCTGGTAAGACCATGATAGTCGATACCAAAAGAGCTCCTGCTGCAGGAATCATAAGGGCAATGGCCACCCCCGTCACCATGTTAAAAAGAATGGACATGGTACGAACTGGCAAGCCATCCACAAAGGCCGTATCCTCATCAAAGGTCAGGATATACATAGGACGAAGGAAGAGGAAGGTCAAAATCAAGACAACCGCCGCAATGACAAAAAGGGAAATAACCTGCTCTTCGCTGATGGTCACAATTGAACCAAAAAGGTACTGGTCCAAACTCATAGAACTCGAGCTTTTGCCCTTGCTCATAACAATCAAAGAAACAGCCAGACCTGTTGACATAAGGATAGCTGTCCCGATTTCCATAAAGCTCTTGTAAACCGTACGGAGATACTCCAGAAAGATCGCCGCAATCAAGACAATGGCAATAGTGGAAATAGTCGGAGAAATCCCTAGGACCAGACCAAAGGCTACACCTGAAAGCGAGACGTGGCTGAGGGTATCACTCATCAAACTCTGACGACGCAAGATAAGGAAGGTTCCTAATACCGGCGAGAAAAGACTCATGGCAATAACGGCCAGAAAGGCACGTTGCATAAAGTCATAAGATAACAAACTAAGCATGGCCCACCTCCTGATCATTTTCATGAACGTTGAAACAACGCCATGGCGAGTCTTGGTTACGGACTAGATGAATATTGCGATCCGCATAGTCCTTAACTTCTTCAGGATCATGGGTAATCATCAAAACAGCCTTGCCATGATGATGGGCGCTGTGGTGCATGAGTTCGTAAAATTCATTTTTACTTCCTGCATCCATCCCCGTTGTCGGCTCATCTAGGATAAACACATCTGGGTCCGAAGCAAACATACGCGCAATCACCGCTCGCTGCTTTTGTCCTCCAGATAGAGACCCCAAGCGTTTGTCTCGGTGTTCCCACATACCAACTGAGTCTAAACTAGCCTTGATATGCTCCTCATCATGAGCATTCAAGCGACGGAACCAGCCTTTTCGCGGATAGCGACCCGACTTGACAAATTCATAAACCGTACTTGGAAAACCTGCATTAAAACTGGCAATCTGTTGAGGAAGGTAGGCTATTCTCAATTTCTTACCCTGCGTATTTGTCTTTGAAATGGTTACCTTACCAATGCGTGGTTGGAGAATTCCAAGACTGGCCTTAATCAGTGTCGTCTTAGCTGCCCCATTCTCCCCCGTCAAGGTAACAAATTCCCCACTATCAACACTATAATTGATATGTTCAAGAACGGGCTCCTTATCATAATAGAAGGACAAATCCTCTACCGTAATATATCTCATTATTTGATTTCTCCTACTAAAGCAGTCAAAAACCGCTGAATCACTTTTTGTTCATTTGGAGTAAACTGAGTCGCCACTTGTTCATAGGTTAAAAGTGTATGCTCATGGTGATGGTGATGCTCCTCAGCGATTGGACGAGCCAAGTCAGTCAACTGATAAAAAATCACACGCGCATCCTTAGGATCTTTAGATGTTTCCAACATCCCTTCCTTAACCAAAGACTTAATGGCCTTGGTAACTGCCGCCTGACTGACATTGAGACGACGAGCCAACTCTGAATTGGTTAAAGATTCCTCCGACAAGAGCATGAGAATGTGCTCCTGAGTATTGGTCAGGGCCACCTCGCTAGTACAATGACCTATTAGGATTTCATGCTGATTTTCAGACTTCAAGATAACCTCATTTAAAAAAGTGTCGATATCCTTCGCTAGCTGTCTCATATTTGACTCCTTTCCTTTTAGACTTCTCTTTTTTAAGAGAAAAATACTATTCTTTGACATTTTATTTACCAGTTAATTATATCACAAGCAAAAAAAGAGTCAAGAAAAAACGTGAAAATAGGCTTCATTCTTGAACTCTTCTATATTATGATCTATTGAAATTCTTTGACATCTCCATCATAAGTCGCCCAATCTTTGCTGAAAAAGCGCTCATTCAGATGGTAAGTCGGAGCTGGTGTGGGATTGGATAGGAAAGGATCAACTGCCTTGTCAAAAGCCAACCAGCCCAACCAACCAATATGAATTGTATCTTTTACAAAATAAGGTTCAGCACCATTTTTTGAAAAATCTGCTATATTGGTAAAACCTTGGCTTTCTAACTGGTAACGAATCTTTTCAACTGCATGTTGATACATATCTTGATTTAATCCTGTATAATCCATCCATTTTTTATTAACAGGTTGAATCACAAACAATACATTCACTTTTGAATTCGCAAATTGATTCAAGACTAATTGTAAGTCATTATATTCGGATGATTTTAGAAAATTATAATTTTTCTGATAATCCTTCCACTTGTTTAAATCTTTCTTTACTTGCGTATCATAGAAACGATTTTCCATTCCCATATCATTATTCGTGGTATTTGCTTCAGCATCTTTTACAGCAATTTCTCTCAATGCATCGTAGGAAAATTTATCTGGTAAGTCTTTTAAATACTTCTCCACACGATCTCTATATTTTTCTCCATCATTTACTGACAATTGTCCAAATAGAAATGATTGTTTTTGGTTGAATCGTGCCAATGTATCTATGAGTGTCTTATCTATTTCTGAAAGTTGCTCACCCTCGGTTATTTTTTTGACTATATCTCCCAATACTACATTAGGATACTTTTTCATTAAACGCGTAGCGGCGTAACGACTTGACACATCTCCAGACTGATTTTCCAAAAAAGCACCTAATTGATCCGTGTTAAAATACCTACGAAAAACTGCAGGTTCATACTCCGTTTCTGTAAACCACTGAGGAGAAATGACAAAAACAGCTTGTTTATTTTCTAGCTCTGGCAATATTTGCTGCATACCAAAGTACTGGTTCAAAGAAGCTGCTCCTGCTTGTCCTAAAAAATAGGGTCTATACGAACGATTGTACTTCTCCGCTAAAACAGCTGGATGCATACTATCAAATCGAATCCACTCACTAGAACCAAAAAAGGGAATGAATCGTAGACTTGGATCCGAAAGAGCTCTCACTTTCTGAAATCTTTCTCTAAAACTTTGTGTACTAATCGCTGCTGCATATTGTTTTTCTTCTGATAAATTATAACTTTTACTAGTAGGATAAAAGAAAATGAGCAGAAAAACCAACAAACCAGCTATCAAGACCGGTCCAAAGATCATCCATAAGCGTTTAAGCATTTTGTAGCTCCACAATACCAGCTATGATTTTATTGGCTGTATTCCAGTCGTCACGACCAAACTCTGTCACAGGGACACGAATGTCAAAACGGTTTTCAATCTCCACAATCAATTCAACCGTTCCCATACTATCCAAGACACCTGCGTCAAAAAGATCTTCATCCATCATGTCAGAAACATCTTCCATAAACAACTCATCAATAATTTCGATAACTTCTGATTTGATATCCATATTTTATTTCCTTTATTTTTTAAACCATAAATCATTCAAAAATCCAGAAAAGATTAAGAATGACAGCATGACGGCATGGAAGGTGACAACCATGCCAAGCAACTGAATCCAGCGATTCTCAGGTAGAGCAGGCTTCCCTACTTTTTTCCGTTCCTTATTGAGCGTTTTTTTCTTACGAACCCAAGCGTCATTGATGACCAGCCCAATCCCATGAAAGAGTCCATAGGCGATGTAGTACCAGGTCACACCGTGCCAAAATCCCATAATCAGCATATTTACAATATAGGCCACGCTTGAGGTTACATTGCGATTCTTAAAGACCTTCTTTCTGGTCAACACCATCACCATTCGCATAAAGACAAAGTCACGGAACCAGAAAGAGAGACTCATGTGCCAACGATTCCAAAACTCTTTTAAATCCCTTGATAAAAAGGGCTTGTTAAAGTTGATAGGGCTACGGATTCCCATCAAATTTGAAATGGCTAAGGCAAACATAGAGTAACCTGCAAAATCAAAGAAAAGCTCCAGACCAAAGGTATACATAACCGCTAAAGCATAAAGGTTAAAGAAGCCACCTGACTGCAGGGCTAGATTCTTCAGAGGAGGGAGTAAGGTCTCTCCTAAAACATGAGCTAGGATAAACTTATACAAAAATCCCCACATGATATAGCGAACAGATTCATCCAGCATATTCATCAACTCATCTCGCTCAGGAATGGTCTGATAATTTTCATTGAAACGTTTAAAGCGATCAATTGGACCACTTGAAAAAGTCGGCATGAAGAGAAGGAAACGGAGGAATTCCCAGAGGGTAAAATCCTTAATCACTCCATCTCTCAGCTCGATGATAATCCCAACCGAACGAAAGGTCAGGTAAGAAATTCCCAAAAATCCAAGCAAAGACTGCGTTCCATTTATAGCCGGCTGCACCTTGACAAAGATAATCGGAAGGAGGGACAGAAAACTAACTAGGTAGAAGACCCACTTGCCATCCTTGCTTTTTCGATAATGCTTGTAGAAAAGCAGGAGCAATATTTCCCAGCAAAGGTAAATACCCAAGGCAGCTAGTTGATTGGTCTTCCCACCCACCAACATGGTGACGATAAAGAAAAGGCTAACCAGCACTTCATACCAGGCAAAGCGTTTCTTGAAAAAGAGACCGATAAAGATGGGCAAGGTTGCAACAATCACATAGACAAAATACTGAGGATTGCCGTATGGCTCTAAATGAGGAAGCTGTTGAAAAAACTCCATCATCTCTTATTCACCTCGTTAATCAATCCTTTGATGTCAATCTTTCCATTTGGAGTCAGTGGCAAACTGTCTCGGTAAAGAAATTTAGACGGCATCATGTAGGACATCATGATATCTGTTAAATCTTCCTTAATGGCCTTGGTAATATCGATATCACGTTCAAACTGCTCACGAACACCGTCTTTCAAGATGACATAAGCCAATAGATTTTGCACCTTGTGGTCTTTATTATAACGTGGCACAGCCACAGCAGACTCGATATAGCGAGACTTATTAAGATTTTGAGAGACATCTTCTAACTCAATGCGGTAACCGTTGAACTTAATCTGGAAGTCCATACGTCCGCCGTAGAGAAGTAAGCCTTCATCTGTCATGGTTCCCACATCGCCTGTGTGATAGGCTGGCAGTCCTTCAAACTCAAAGAAGGCTTCTGCTGTTTTTTCAGGATTGTTCATATAGCCTTTTGAAACAGCTGGCCCAGAGACAATGATTTCTCCCTGTTCGCCATTTGGAAGTTTATTTCCTTCCTCGTCAATGATAAAGGTTGGAGAATCAGCCTTGGTATAGCCGATTGGTAGGCGTTTGAGAGTCGCTAACATCTCGTCTGTCACAGCAACTGCTGACAGGGCTACTGTCGCTTCTGTTGGGCCGTAGGCATTGATAATACGGGCATTTGGGAAACGCTCGCGCAGTTTTTGAGCCGTTTTAACCGTCAATTCTTCGCCATCAAAGTAGAAATGCGTGATTCCAGGCATTTTCTCACTATTAAAGTCTTCTGACAACATGGCCATATCTGCAAAAGAAGGGGTTGAGGTCCAGATAGCGATTGGTAATGAAAAGATGGTCGCAAAGAGTTGCTTAAAGTCCTGAGTGATGGCTGAAGGAAGAGCGAAAAGCGTACCACCCAGTGCCAAGGTCGGTGCCCAGTACATGACAGACAGATCAAAAGAATAAGGTGGCTGAGCCAGCATTTGCGGACGACTTGGCGTCGCAAATTCCTTATCCGTAATCATCCAATTGGTAAAGCTGAGGAGGTTATCATGGGAAATCTGCACTCCCTTTGGCTTACCAGTCGTACCAGAAGTAAAGATAATGTAGTAGTTATCATCGCCCTTGACTGGATGCGTGATCTCATATCTAGACCCTTGAGCAAAGGCTTCTTGAACCTGAGCTAGAGTCATCATCGGTGTAGAAACCTGCTCCAATGGAAAGTCTGAAATGGCAATAATCAAGCTTGGCTCTGCCACTTCTAAAATAGCTGAAACTCGCTCCAAGGCCGAATGGCTATCAATTGGAATGTAGGCGTGACCTGACTTAGTCAAGGCTACAAAAGTTGCCAACATGTCATACTCTTGACCACCAAAAACGACCACAGGGGACTTCTCTGGCAAGCCTAGTTGGTCAATGGCTGCAGCCAAACTATCCGAATCAGCCTTCAAATCGCCATAAGTGTGTTCCTGCCCCAAAACATTATAAACAGGATAGCTAGGCTGGGTCTGAGCAAAATGCTCAATGGTTTCAATCATATCTACTATTGGTTTATTTGACACAATAGGGATTCTCCTTCAAGTTAAAATTCATTATAGATAAAGCTTCCTTGACCCTGACCAAGATAGCTAAAGAAGTAAAGCAGCCCCAGAAAGATAAGAAAATACAAGGCTGTCCGACCAAGAAAGAGGTACAATTCTTTTCTCTGTTTCATCAAGAAAAACCATTCATTTCTGTAATTTTTGCTAAATAAGATAGACTCTTACTATAGTATTTTTCTACTATTGTACCACTTTCTAGGGTAATTTTTCAATTGTTTGCCGTATATTTTCAGTAGATTTCAGTTTATTTTAAGGATTATGCGGTTTTTCTATGTATATTTCAAATAGAGTGATCCTGGGCAAAAACTCAATTTCAGTAGAAAATGAAGGGAAGCTTTCCATAATAAAACGCACAATGTCAAGTTTTCAACACCTGATACTATGCGCTTTTCTAATTTTTCAAGACTTTTTAACCAGTCTCTTATTTAAAATAATCTCGTCTGATATAAATTAAAATAGCTTCTATCATCAGACAAATGGCTGATAGCCAAAAACTTATGCTAATACCAAAACTCTCAGTAATATAGCTCATTAGCAAAACAAATACTGAAAATGCTAATGTCGAAATTACTTCAAGAACGGAATAAACATTAACCAAATGATTTTCCTCTACTGTTTCCTGAAGAAATACACTTTCAGGAACTTCTTTTAGCTGCGATAACATACCAACTAAAGCTGAAAATAATAAAAACATCTGTGCGTTTGGAAAATATAGAATAGTCAGTGTCACTATTGCCATAGCTACAAGAGGAAAAAGAATACTTTCCCATTTAGCAGCAAGGAACTTTTCAGATAGCCGAAAAGCAATTAAGCCACTAATTATAATACCAATAGAGTATGCTGTATTAGAATATCCCCAGTAACTTTCCGTTTTATTTAATAACTCAGTTACAAAAACAAGTATAATGGAAGAAACCCAAATCGTATTTGAAAAAATTTCCAATAAATTTGCTGATACAAAAAGTCTTAATCTAGGATCTCTAGCAACTAACTTCCAACCTTTGAACAAAATTTCAAGATTAGTTTCTGACTCTAACACCTCCACTTCAGCGTTAGGAAGAAATAACATCAGAAAGCTAGAAATGATATACAAGATTAAAATGATAAACGTGGTAGGTAACAGACCAATTGTTGCAAACAAGAGTCCACCTAATCCCCAACCCACTAACTGAACAGCTTCACCAGTCATTGACAAAGCTGAGTTAGCCTTACCCAAATCGGTCGCATAGCGCGGCACAATAGCATAAGAAACAGGTGCGGCAAAACCATCCAATATTGAAATTGCCACAACAAATAGATAGGTTACCAAAGGCGCTACTGATTGCATTACGGTAAACATTCCTACCAGTATCGCCAATAATATAGTCTTTCCAAATTGGGATAAAGATAAAACCCTATTTAGCGCTATCCTTTTAGTAACTAAAGGAACTAAAAGACTCGCAACAAAAGAGGATATCCCTATTAAAATGGGAACTAGTGACGTGGCAATTACTGATTTTGAAATAATGTATATGTTAGCAATGATTGTTACTCTAAAGAAAATATCTGCTAAATTTGCAAACAATTGAGAGACTAACAATTTGATAAATGAATTAGACATATAGCTCTCCTATCTTAGTTGCCAACTTTGGAATTAAAATTTGATTTTTAATATTTTAGCATAAAATAGCAGAAAACAAAAGTGATGGTTTTCACATGAAAAAGCCTGAGATTTTCATCTCAAGCTCTATCAACATAATTGTTTTCTAGATTAGAAAAGTGAAAATACAAGCACGGCCAAGGCTGCACCGATAATAGGTCCCACAACAGGAATCCAAGCGTAAGACCAATCTCCGTCTCCCTTGTTTGAAATTGGCAAGATGCTATGCATGATACGAGGTCCAAGGTCACGTGCAGGGTTCAAGGCATAACCTGTTGTCCCACCTAGTGATAGACCGATACCAACAATCAAAGTCCCCACTGCGAAGGTTCCGATTCCTGCTTGAAGGTCATAAAGTCCCAAAGCAAAGATTGTTAATACCAATACAAAAGTTCCTAGGATTTCACTAATCAAGTTTGATACAGTATCTTTGATAGCTGGTCCTGTGCTGAAAGTAGCCAAAATGTTTCCTGCATTTTCTTCTGCCTCATAGTGAGGTTTGAATTGCAACCAAACCAAAATCTGACCCAGCATAGCCCCTGCGAACTGGGCTAGGATGTAAGGGAAAACGGAAGCCCAAGGCAAACCACCTTTCAAGGCCACACCAATCGTCACAGCTGGGTTTAAATGAGCTGGACTGAGCTTGCCGGATACAAATACTGCAACCGCAACTGCAATCCCCCAACCCATGGTAATCACAATCCAACCTGAGCTGTTGCTCTTAGTTTTTGGAAGAACCACACCAGCAACAACACCATTTCCTAGAAGAATCAGGATTAAAGTTCCCAAAAATTCTCCAAATAATTCATTCATCATCTTTCTGTCTCCATTAAAAAGGAGGAGAGGGTAGACTAGGAATGCTGCCCTCCACCTCTTTTATTTTTTCTTAATTTTTTAATTCTGCTAAATCATTGTTAGCGAGAGCTGCTTCGACATCCGCACGGTAAGCTGCTTTTTCATCTTCTGTCCATTCATAGAATCGTCCCATTTCATCAAGAACTGGCTCAACGATACTGTCCAAACTATCACGCATAAAGAGCATGTGGTTAGTACGACGAAGAAGGAAGTCAACTGGGCTAAGAGCCAATTCATTGCGCATTGCATAGTGAAGAGACAATGTATCTGCCAAGCTGAGTCCTGGCGCTTGTTCCAAACTATGAGCAAGAGCAAAGACTTTCGGTGCATTTGAACCATAGAGATTTGCTAGGTAATGGGCTTCCTTGCTATCCAAGCCACGTGACACTCCAAGTTGGGCAAAGGCTTCGATTTCTGAGTCCACATTTGCTGGGTTCAATTCTCCACCTGAAACAGGGTAAGTCTTAGAGTTGATCAGTTTAAAGCTACGGTCAAATTCTGCTTTGAGGATGTCAACCACGCGCTCCATAGCTCCTTCAGCCATCTTACGGTAGTCTGTGATTTTACCACCAGCAAGAGTCAAGAGACCATTATCATCTCGGTCCAAACTCGATCCACGAGAAACTGCTGACGGATCCAAATGTTTCTCAGATGTGCTGCTTTCAAGCTTGCTGACAGCAGACTCAACATCTTCACGCGTTTTTTCCTTAGAGAGATAAGATTCAACAGTCGCAATCAAGTTGTTAAAGCTTTCATCACTGATGGTTCCGTTATTTCCTCCATTGTAGTCAGAAGCGCTATTGCCTGCGATCAATGGACGAAGACCTGCCCAGCTACTTTCAATGTCAGCAACTGTAATATTCGCTTCTGGGAAACGGTTGTTGACAATGCCAAGTAGATAATCTACATCTTCCTGAGTCACTTTTGGATGTTCCAAATCACCTGTGTAGTCTGTATCGGTTGTACCAAAGTAAGTCTTATTTTCACGTGGGAGAACAAAGACCATACGGCCATCACCCAAACCAGTGTCAAAGTAAACTGGCTGTGAAACCTTGATTTTACTTGAATCCACTACCAAGTGAACTCCCTTAGTTGGACGCATTTGTGAGAATTGCGTTCCCTTATTAGACAAATTGCGCACCTTGTCGCTCCAAGGACCTGTTGTGTTAATCACCAGACGGGCCTTGATTTCAAATACTTGGTCTGTCAACAAATCACGAGCTACAACACCAGTAATCTTGCCACTTTCGTCAAAGAGGAAGCCTTCTGCCTTCACGTGGTTAGCAATGAGGGCACCGTCTTGGTTGGCACGTTTGATATTTTCAATCACGAGACGCGCATCATTGTTACGGAAGTCAAGGTAAACCCCACCTCCTACCAAACCTTCTTTCTTCAAGTTTGGCTGGCGTTCCAAGACTTCTTCCTTGCTCAAGACCTTGTTAGCAGCTGGCGTGTTATTAACACCCGCCAAAAGGTCGTACAAGTCCATGGCTACTTTGAGACGGAAGAGGCTAAAGGTCGCTCCATCTTCATCGTAAACTGGTAAAAGCATTGGGTCTGGTTTTGGAATATGTGGAGCAATTTGTTGAACCACTGCACGTTCAGAAACTGTATCTGACACCACTTCCACGTCAAATTGTTTGAGGTAACGAAGACCTCCATGAACCAATTTAGTTGAACGGCTAGATGTTCCTTCTGCGAAGTCCTGCATTTCAATCAAACCAGTTTCAAGACCACTAGCTGCCGCCTGCAAGGCTACACCAGCCCCTGTGATTCCCCCACCGATAATCAAAAGGTCCAAGGTACGTTCTTGCATTTTTTTTATTGATAATTCACGTGTTTTCTTTGAAAATTCCATATTTACACACTTTCTAACTAAGTCGCTTTATTCTTCCAGTATTAGTCATCGATTTCCGCAAAGACTTGCGTTGCTTTCACAGCTTTCTTCCAGCCCTTGTAAAGTTGTTCCTTGCGAGATTCGTTCATAGATGGCTCAAAGAGTTCTCCTGTCTCGTTCAAGAGTTTCAACTCATCCAAGTCCTTCCAGTAGCCTACTGACAAACCTGCTAGGAAGGCTGCTCCTAGAGCAGTTGTTTCCAAGTTTTTGGCGCGTGCGATGTCGATTCCCAAGATGTCAGCTTGAAACTGCATGAGGAAGTTGTTCATAGCGGCACCACCGTCTACTTTCAAGACTTGGATAGCTGTCTGAGCATCCACTTGCATGGTATCGATGATATCACGTACTTGATAAGCGATAGATTGAAGAGTTGCCTTGATAAAGTCTTCTTTGCTTGTGCCACGAGTCAAACCAAAGACAGAACCACGAGCATTTTGGTTCCAGTATGGAGCACCTAGACCTGTAAAGGCAGGAACGACATAAACTTCGTCGTTGTTGTGAGAATCACGGGCGTATTTTTCAGATTCTGGTGAATTTTCTACCATACGAAGACCGTCACGAAGCCACTGAATAGCACTTCCTGCGATAAAGATAGAACCTTCCAAGGCATAATAAACCTTGCCGTTGATTCCGTAACCAATCGTTGTCAATAGGTTATTTTCAGACAACTGCATCTCTTCACCAGTATTCATGATGATGAAAGAACCTGTCCCGTAAGTATTTTTAACCATACCTGGTTCAAAGGCCAACTGTCCAAAGAGGGCTGCCTGTTGGTCCCCAGCCATACCTGAGATTGGCACTTCTCCGCCGTAGAAATGGAATGGTGCTGTCTTGCCATAGATTTCAGAGTTAGAACGAACTTCTGGAAGCATAGCCTTAGGAATGTTGAGGATTTCCAAAATCTCATCATCCCATTTGAGTTCTTTAATGTTATAAAGCATGGTACGAGCTGCATTTGAGTAGTCGGTCACGTGAGCCGCACCGTCAGTCAATTTCCAAACCAACCAAGTATCGATGGTACCAAAGAGCAATTCCCCTTTTTCTGCTCGCTCTTGAGCGCCTTCTACATGGTCCAAAATCCAACGAACCTTGGTAGCAGAGAAGTAAGCATCGATGATCAAACCAGTCTTTTCATGGAATTTTTCCACATAACCTTGACTTTTTAGTTGTTCAGCCAAAGGTGCTGTCTGGCGTGACTGCCAAACGATAGCGTTGTAGATAGGGAGCCCTGTTTTCTTATCCCAGACGACAGTTGTTTCACGCTGGTTGGTAATCCCGATGGCTTCGATTTGATTTGGCTTGACACCACTTTCGATGAAAGCACCCGCAATAACTGACTGGACTGAGTTCCAAATTTCATTGGCATTGTGCTCTACCCAACCTGCCTGAGGGAAAATCTGGGTAAACTCTTTTTGACTCGAGCTGACCTTTTCTCCTTTTTTGTTGAAAATAATGGCACGAGAGCTTGTAGTCCCCTGGTCAATGGCCATGATGTATTTTTCTTGTGACATGTGCTGTCCTCCTGATAAAGATCTTGAGGATGTTTCCTCTTTACACTTACTAGTATACAAAATAAAGCGCTTTCTTGTTTATCAACTTTTTTTAATTTTTAAAAAAATGTGAGGAGATTGTGTGAATTTCACAAAAAGACCTGGAACGACCAAGCCTTTTAAGTGAATAATAACTGACGAATCGCTGCCAAATCTTCCATATCCAAGTCATTTTTTAAATAATAGACTGGTGTCTGTTCCTTCTTATGAATCGGGTTATTGGTAACCAGCAAATCATAATGCCGAGTACGATCATAGGCTTCAATGGTAATGAAACGATTGTATTCCAAATACCGTTTCAAAATGGCTGCCATCCTTGAAAAGACAAGAAAACCAGATGTCAAATCCAGACCAATCCGCATATGCTGACCACCATTTTCAGCCATATATTCGATTAACTGCAGCCATTCCCAGAGAATTTTCTTATCTAAATCCGTCCCCTGCTGAAAGGCAGGTAGAGCATGAAAAATCTCCTCTGCCGTTCCCCTAAAATCATGTTCCATCAGCAAATAGGGATGACGATTCTCTGTCTGGTATCTGTACTGATCTTGTAAAATATAGCCCTTATATAGATAGACTTGAGCACAAAGCTGACTGAGTTCATAGGTGACATGGTCCTCTGTATAATCACCTAGCAACTCCTCCTTCTTCATCTCTTGAATTAATTGCGTCAGCAAATCTGCCAACTGCCCTCCAAAACCAAGGATATACTCCATAGTATGAAGGGGAAGAATGCGATGAGATAGGAGGAAAGAGAAGAAAATCATCATCTCCCCATCCTCAGTTCCTAGAGGAAGGTGTTGCCCAGCAAAAAAGGACGGAGCCTTTCTCAGCAAACGAAGATAGAAAATATTGTCAAAATACCCTCGCATTTTTTCTTCTATGACTTGAAACTGACAGGCATTGACACGGAGACGCTGTTGACTGATGTGAGACCAGAGAACCAAGTCCAATTTCTGGCCCGAAGACAAGCTTGCACCGCAGATTTCTTCTAAAGTGGCAATCTCCTGTTTTCTCTCTGGTTTCTGCATGTGGCCTTCCCATTCCTGACTCGACCAAACCTTGCGGAAAAGACAGAAATAGAAGTAACGAATCTGATGCTCTGGACCTCGCCACCGTCCATTTTGGATGGATAAGTCAAATTCTGACAAAATCTGATTTAAACTAGCCAAGTGGCGACCAAGCGTAGCCTCACTAATCATCAATTCTTGAGCCAGCTGATGGGCTAAAAACTGTTGGTGGTAGAGAAGATAGACCACAATCTGGTATTTAACAGCATTCTCCAAAAACAGACTCCGAATCTCTCTCCCCTTGGTAGCTGCACCGATTGACAGACGCAGATTTTCATCTTCTAAGGAGATGTTCAGCTCTAAACCACTGTCCAAAGCCTTGTCATTGAGCAGGGTGACATATTTGGTTAGGGTTGCTTTTGAAAATCCTGTTTCCTCCATTACAGCCTTGACAGTCGTCTGAGACTCTTGTAATAGAAAGGAAAGGATTGAAAATTGGCCAGATTCAGCCTTTTCCATCAAGTCTCCTAAATACATTTGTTACCCCTTTCATTTTCTACCTTTAGCATAGCATAAATCTTACAAATGCTGAAATAATCTGTTTCTCTTTTTATTTTCATGCTGATTTCCTAGTCCATTATCCTGAAAATCAGCAAACACACGGCTCCCCCTTTGGGCATTTTTATGCTAAAATAGTAGCTATGGATAAAATTATTAAAACAATATCAGAAAGCGGAGCCTTTCGT
Organism: bacterium; assembly: GCA_905221225.1. Classification (GTDB taxonomy): domain Bacteria; phylum Bacillota; class Bacilli; order Lactobacillales; family Streptococcaceae; genus Streptococcus. The sequence goes on along the minus strand of CAJNCH010000013.1, from coordinate 36,796 downwards.
GCTTTTGTCCTTGACAGCACAGAAACCGTCCGCACTGCTCAAGAAAAACACCAAACCCAAGCTAGCTCAACAGTAGCGCTTGGTCGAACTCTTATCGCTAGCCAGATTCTCGCAGCCAATGAAAAAGGAAATACCAAACTAACCGTTAAGGTGCTGGGCTCTAGCTCTCTAGGTGCTATCATCACCGTCGCTGATACCAAGGGGAACGTCAAAGGCTACGTTCAAAATCCTGGTGTTGACATCAAAAAGACTGCAACTGGTGAAGTTCTAGTCGGACCTTTTGTTGGAAATGGTCAATTCCTCGTTATCACAGATTACGGTACTGGAAATCCTTACAACTCTATGACTCCCCTCATCTCTGGGGAAATCGGTGAAGACCTTGCCTTTTACCTGACTGAAAGCCAACAAACCCCTTCAGCAGTCGGCCTCAATGTCCTTTTGGACGAGGAAGACAAGGTCAAGGTCGCAGGTGGTTTCCTAGTTCAAGTCTTGCCAGGAGCCAAGGAAGAAGAGATTGCTCGCTTTGAGAAACGCATCCAAGAAATGCCAGCTATCTCAACGCTTCTCGAAAGTGAAGACCATATCGAAGCCCTCCTCAAAGCTATCTACGGTGACGAGGCCTACAAGCGTCTTTCTGAGGAAGAAATTCGTTTCCAATGTGACTGTAGCCATGAACGCTTTATGAACGCTCTTGCTAGCCTTCCAAGCTCAGACTTACAGGAAATGAAAGAGGAAGACCACGGGGCAGAAATCACTTGTCAATTCTGCCAAACTACTTACAACTTTGATGAAAACGACCTGGAGGAACTCATTCGTGACAAATCTTAATACACCTTTTATGATTGGCAATGTTGAGATTCCCAATCGTACCGTTTTAGCACCCATGGCTGGTGTGACTAACTCAGCCTTTCGTACTATTGCAAAAGAGCTCGGAGCTGGACTCGTTGTCATGGAAATGGTCTCTGACAAGGGAATCCAGTACAACAACGAAAAAACCCTGCACATGCTTCATATCGATGAAGGCGAAAACCCTGTCTCTATCCAACTATTTGGTAGTGATGAAGACAGCCTAGCACGCGCAGCAGAATTCATCCAAGAAAACACCAAGACCGATATCGTGGATATCAACATGGGCTGCCCTGTTAACAAAATCGTGAAGAACGAAGCTGGTGCTATGTGGCTCAAGGATCCAGACAAGATTTACTCGATCATCAACAAGGTCCAGTCTGTCCTTGATATTCCACTTACTGTCAAGATGCGTACCGGCTGGGCTGACCCATCTCTAGCAGTAGAAAATGCCCTCGCTGCTGAGGCTGCAGGCGTTTCTGCCCTCGCCATGCATGGCCGTACCCGTGAGCAAATGTATACAGGTCACGCAGACCTTGAGACCCTTCACAAGGTCGCTCAAGCTTTGACCAAGATTCCCTTCATCGCCAACGGTGATATCCGTACGGTCCAAGAAGCCAAACAGCGTATCGAAGAAGTTGGTGCTGACGCAGTTATGATTGGCCGCGCTGCCATGGGAAATCCTTACCTCTTCAACCAAATCAACCATTACTTTGAAACAGGAGAAATCCTACCTGATTTGACCTTTGAAGACAAGATGAAAATTGCCTATGAACACTTAACACGCTTGATTAACCTCAAAGGAGAAAACGTCGCAGTTCGTGAATTCCGTGGACTCGCTCCTCACTACCTCCGTGGAACATCTGGCGCAGCCAAACTCCGTGGAGCCATTTCACAAGCTAGCACTCTGGCAGAGATTGAGGCTCTCTTGCAGTTGGATAAGGTTTAAAATGGTTCATACTGCTCTACTGGTTATCGATATGCAAAAAGCATTTGATAACCCTATCTGGGGAAAACGAAATAACCCTCAAGCTGAACATCAAGCATTGAGATTACTGGCATACTTTCGTAAACACTCTCTTCCAGTCTTACATGTTCAACACATATCTGACAATCCTCAGTCACAATTTTATAACAAACAAAATCAGGTGTTTAAAAGTGGATTTGAGCCAGTTACTGCAGAACCTGTCTTTCAGAAAACGGTTAATAGCGCCTTTATTGGAACAAATCTTGAAACATATTTACGAAAAAATCAGATTTGTCATTTAGTCGTTGTTGGTTTGACCCTGCCTCATTGTGTATCCACTACTACACGAATGGCAGCAAATCTTGGTTTTGAAGTCACTTTACTAGCAGATGCTACTGCCAGTTTTACCCTATCTAACAAAAACGGTCAGGCCATCTCTCCTGAGACTATCCATGAGATTAATATCCTTTCTCTACAAGATGAGTTTGCTCAAATTCTTACTACCGAAGAATTTTTAACCCAAGTATAAGTATAAAATAATCCGTCAACTCTTATTGAGCTGACGGATTTTCTTTGATTGTGAAAATTCAAATAATGAGAGCTATTATTGACTCAAAGCAACACTAGAAACCTTACCATCCGCTCCTGTTGTAATTTGGATGACTTTTCCTCCACCAATTTTGGCATTATACTTACCATCATCAAGAGTATAAGAATAGCCTTTGATAGAGTAATTTTCTTTCTTTCCATCAGAAGATTCTACTGTAAATTGACCTCCTGATGAAACTGTGATAGTTTCGCCATTTGCTCCCTTCCAATTGCCCGCTGCAGCTGAGAAATCACCATCTACCATAGTTAAAACACCCTTGTAGCGTTTATTTTGCTCTGCTTGTTTGTCTTGAAGTTTGCGGTCAGTTGTAGGATCATAGCTTGATTGGTTAGACTGGGCTTGAGGAGCCTGTTGAGTTGAAGGAGTCTGAGCAGGAGTTTGTTGACTAGCCGCCTGTTGATTAGCCACTTCTTGACCTTGTCTTTGCTCTGGTGCAGGTGCCGCTTGTGATGGCGTTGCAGTTGCTGAAGATTGATCAGTAGATGCCTTGGCCTTTTCAGATGAAGCTGAACTTGAGGACTTCTGAGTCTGGCTTTCTTTGCTAGCAGAAGCTGCTTTAGAGCTTGATGATTGGCTTGTCTTAGCAGAACTGCTTGCTTGAGTTGTTTCCTTTTTATTTCCACAAGCTCCCAGTAGCAAGGTAGAAGCCAATACAGTCGCTGCCATCAATTTGATATAGGTTTTCTTTTTCATTTTTCTACTCCTTTGTAATATTTTAGAAATATAAAGAAATCTTTTTGTAATATAATTGTAACATTGGGAATTAAATATGTCAACAATTTATCTAAACTATTTTAAAAATCTCACATAATTTAGATACATTTACTCCTCCTACTCTTCTATTCGTAATAAAACAGAAAAACAGAAGATTTTCCTATTAAAAATTTGAATTTGTTTTATGTAATCGCTTGCATTCTCAAGTGCAAAGGAATATAATAACATTGAAATAGAATATAGGAGGTGCACTCTTATGCTAAATAAGTATTATAAGTATCTTCCTTGGTTGATTTTGGGAGCAATTGGCTCTTATCAATCAGCCACTTACTATGCGCGAACTGCATTTGATGTGTTTTATCTGACTACAATCTTTTTGATTGTTTATATCGCTTTGTTATTTTTACATGAGAACTATCTCAAGTATCGATACAAAGGCTTCTTTACTCACATGTTGAGCAATTCTAAGAGAGATAGCCATTCCTAAAACAGTCGAAACAGCAAATCAAACTAATAAAGGCAAATAAAGAGGTCGGGAACTTTTTCCCGGCCTCGCTTTTTATTTCAATCGATAGGTTTTTCTTGGTTTCTTTTTAGGTACTCGTTTGAGTCCGACTTCTTCCACATATTCTCCGTATTTTACGAGAAAGTTATTGCTGACGATTGGACGACCGGGATTGATAAGATTGACCAGTTCAGTTCCTTCGTAGACAGTGAACTCCTCCTCCAGCAGATAAAGGAAGGTCGGATTCCAGTCGAGACGGCCTTGGATTCGTTTGATGGATTCTTGGATAATGGCATAATGGTCAAAAGCGAAGGCTTGCTCCTCCAACTCTACTCCCTCTAAGAAGCACTTGCCTGTCTGAAAATCGACATCTACGAAAACGACATCCTTGGCATCGTCTCCTGCTTGAACAAGTTCTAATGCACAACTAGGCAGATAAACCAAGTGGGCAATGGTCACTGTCCAGCCCCGTGGGTCACGGCCGGGGGTCGATACAGTCATCAATTGCTCAATTTTTTCTAAAGGGAGTTCGAGGTTGACCTCTTCTTTCACCTCGCGCTGACAAGCATGTGCAGCATCTTCGCCCTTGTCCATAAATCCTCCAACCAGAGCCAAACAATTTTGATAAGGGTGAGCCTTGCGACGAATTAATAAGAGTTTGATCTTTCCTTCGACAAAGCAGTAGGCTACCATATCCACCGTCACACTTGGTTTTTCGTATTGAGGGAGTTCCTGCTTGTAGTACCAGTCTAAAAACTCTTCCTGACTGGCATGAATTTCTAAATATTCTTTTTCTGTCATCCCTGATGGAATCATCGTGTCCGTCATTTTATGCCTCCTTACGAACTGCCTTAGTCCATTGGTACCAACCTACTATACTATTGAGTGTGTAAACCCAGTACATCCCTTGGATGTGGATATTTTCACCCCACCAGAGGTAGATACTAAAGAGATTAGTTGCAATCCAGAAAATCCATTGCTCACGATAGAGACGTGTCATCAAGAGCTGACCTACACCATTGGTCGCATCGGTAACACTATCACGGAAAGGGCGAGCACTATGGATACTTTGGTAAGCCAAGCCCATACCAATCCAAATGATAGCAGTCAAAGCCAAGTACTTGAGCCAATCAAAAACAGATAATTTCTTGGCTTCAAAGTGAGATTCTTCTGCTTTTCCTTGGTCATTGATACGGTTAGACAGCCAAGCATAGAGGCCAATCGGCTGCATGACAAAGAAGTAAACAGTCGTCAAAACTTCACCATAAAAAGTTGCATTCATGGCCAAAACCAAATAGATAGCTGAGTTAATGGCCCCAAAGAGATAGTTACTAGCACGTCCTTCTGCTACCAAGATAACACAGACAATCCCAGTCCAAGATGCAAACAAGCTCATCCAGTCATGACTTTCTGTATTTTGCGTGAATTCCAAGATCAAGGGAACACTTGACAGGACAATGAGATACAACCACTGTAAGAGACTGCGTCCCATAAAGAGATCTTTCCAGAGCAGGTTCATGATTCCTGCAAAACCAATCTTGCGGGCTTCCGCATGGACATTTTTAAAGTTTTCGATAAATTGTGTGATTTTTTCAGTTAATTTTTTCATAATTTTCTCCTAATCTGCTTGGTAAATGGCATCAATAGCCACTTTTGCTGCTTCATAATTTCCTAGATAATCCTCTGCTAGATAAACTAGTGGAATATTTGCTAAGTAGCGCTCCCTCATCTGATCCAAATGTTGTGAAAAACTATGACGAATATGGTCTTCTGCCATAGTCATATCTCTAAATCCGTCATTGACATAGGAGCCGACAGGCTGCACAAAGAGAATCAAGTCCCATTTTTCCTTTGCTAAAATCGAGGCAAAAAGATTGTCAAAAGTCTCTCCCGATAAGTCTCCTTGATCCTCAGTCTCCATATAATAATCATAGTAGCCCTTGGTTACTAAGGAGTTTGTGTCAGCTATCACCAGTCCCCTATTGGCATTGCTATCGATTAACTTAGAGGTCTGGTCGTACTGCCCCAACAGGAGATAATAGTAATCCTTTGGAGTCAATTCATCATCGCGGACATTGTTTTTGATCTGGTACTCACGTGCGTATTCCATACTAACTGGCGCATCGTAATACCTAGCTAAATCCTTGGCCAGAGTGGTCTTCCCATTGCTGGCACTTCCCATAATCAACACTTTCTTTGTAAACTGACGTCGGAAGGGTTGAGCAATATATTTCCAATATTTGCTTGGATTTTCTCGAATCATAGTCGCTGAGATACCAAATTTTCTTTCTTGCAAGACAGTCTCAAAACCACGATTAAATAATTCTTGCTGGTAGTCGGCTTCTCCCACAAAGAAGATTAGTTCTTGCTGGGTTTCATCATAGGAAATCTCTGCAAACATCTGATCCAACCACTCCTGCCAACCCATAGGGTAACGAGGAAGCTTGCTCTCGTCTAACTTGCAGACAGAGGTCAACTCGTCATCACGAAAGGCCTCTCGGATATAGCGGAATCTTTTTTGAAGCGTTAAGCCTACCTGCTCCCCTCTATCTCCCTCATAGCCCGAAACGACAACCCAGACCCGGTCACACTGCCGCTTCGCTCGCTGGATTAGATCGATATGTCCTTGATGAAGCGGAGCAAAGGTTCCAAATACCACTGCTGTTTTCTTTTTCATAAGCCTATTACCTTTTTATAATTTTTGATATTTTTATTATAAACTATATTTTTGTTTTGTCAATAGTTTTTTATCATTTTTTATAAAAAGATTGCAAAAAAAGAATCAAGATTGCTCCTGATTCTCCATTTTTATGCAATATCAAATTTTAACTGGCCTGCTTTAATACCAATCTTAAGTGTGCTACCTGCCACCAAATCTCCCTTAAGAAGAAGTTCTGCCAACTTGTCTTCCACTTCTGTTTGTAGGGTTCTGCGAAGTGGACGAGCTCCCATCTCTGGGTCATATCCTTGATTTGCCAACAATTTCAGTGCAGAAGTTTGCAATTTCAAGTCAATACCTTTTTCAGCCAAACTTGCCACTAAAGGTTTAACCATAATCTTCACCACTTCCTGCATATGGTCGCTAGAAAGGCTATGGAAGACCACCTTTTCATCAATACGATTGATAAACTCAGGTCTATAAGCTTTTTTCAGCTCTTCAAACATGCGTTTTTCCATATTTTCCTGGTCAAAACGAATGTCCTTTGCCCCAAATCCGACAGTCTTGTCATCACGAAGGGCTGTCGCACCAAGGTTTGACGTCATGATGATAATAGTATTTGAAAAGTCAACCTTGCGTCCCTTGCTATCGGTCAAGACACCATCATCCAAAACCTGCAAGAGAACATTAAAGATGTCTGGATGGGCCTTTTCTACCTCGTCAAAGAGGAGAACGGAGTATGGTTTGTTGCGAACCTTCTCGGTCAACTCCCCACCTTCTTCATAACCCACATAGCCCGGAGGAGCTCCGTTGAGTCGGCTAGCTGCGAATTTCTCCATATACTCACTCATATCAAAGCGGATAAGAGCTGATTCGTCGTCAAAAAGAACTTCTGCCAGAGCCTTGGCCAATTCGGTCTTACCGACACCTGTAGGCCCTAGGAACATAAAGGAACCAATCGGGCGCTTATGACTGCGAATCCCTGACTGATTGCGGCGAATCGCACGGCTAATGCTTGAAACAGCTTGATCTTGACCGATGACACGTTTATGCAGTTCAGCTTCCAAATTCAGGTATTTCTTAGCATCAGTCTGAGTCAATTTTTGGACTGGGATACCTGACAAGCGACTCAAGGTGGTCAAAATATCAGCCTCTGTCACCAAGTCTTTATAGACAGGCACTTCGGCTTCTTTTGCGATTAGCTGAGCTGCCTGTTTCCACTTACCATCCATCAAGGCCTTGTCAGCTGGACTCAAACCTGAATCGTCTGCCTTTACATTTTTAGTTTTATTTTGCACTGTTGCCGCTGCTTCATCCAAAAGATCGATAGCAGAGTCTGGCAAGTGACGGCTAGTCAAGTAACGATGTGCCATCTTGACAGCTGTTTCGACCGCTTCATCTGTGATTTGCACACGATGATGTTTCTCATAAGTCGACTTCAAGCCTTGCAAAATGGTCATGCTGTCTGCCACACTTGGCTCTTCAATCGTCACTTTGGCGAAACGACGAGAAAGGGCTGCATCTTTTTCAATATGTTTTTGGTATTCTTCCTGAGTGGTCGCACCAACTGTTCTCAAAGTTCCACGCGCTAAGGCTGGCTTCAAGATATTGGCCGCATCCAGAGTTGAGTCAATTCCACTACCAGAACCCATGATAGTGTGGAGTTCATCGATAAAGAGGATTACTTGCCCATCTTCTTCAATATCCTTGATGATATTGTTCATGCGCTCTTCAAAGTCACCACGGAAACGTGTCCCTGCAACGACATTCATCAAATCAAGCTCTAACACGCGCATCTTAGCCATTTCCGCAGGTACATCCCCACTAGCAATACGCTGAGCTAAACCAAGCGCCAGAGCAGTTTTCCCGACACCAGCATCTCCAACCAAGACAGGATTGTTCTTGGTCTTACGGCTCAAGATTTGAATCATACGCGAGATTTCCTTATCCCGACCGATGACTGGTTCTAACTTGCCAGAACGCGCTTGCTCTGTCAAATCATGCGTATAGTCCTCAAGACCACCGCTCGGAGTCTGCGGCATGCCCATCATATTAGCCATAGAATTTTGCTTGTCAGCTACTGTACGATGACGTTGGCGTAAAGCCTTGAGATCTTCACGAGTCCAACCTGCCCGTTCTTCTAAATTTCGACGAAGGGCAGCAATCTTGACCTGATCTTTCTTGTCTTCATATGAAAAACCAGCCCTCTCCAAGATACGAGTCGCCAAGGCATTGCCATCATGCAAAATCGCATAAAGGAGGTGCTCTGTCCCTAGCACCTTAGCATGGACCACTGACGCTACATACTCTGCTTCGTCAAAAAGAACCTGTAAACGATGAGAAAACGGCAATTCCGTAAAGGTTTCATCCTGGCTATAGTCCGTTTCAGTCAGTTCCAAAGCGACCTCTTCTAAACGGTCCATCTCATATGGATAATCATTTAAAGTCGCCCCTGCCACACTATAACTGTGATTAGACATGGCAATCAACAAGTGCCAAGACTCTAGATAACGAGCTCCAAAATGGCTAGCCACCATGTAGGCACTTTCGATACATTCATTCAATGCTTTTGAATAGTTCATCTTACTTCCCTTTTCTATCTACCTCTTGTATGACCTGTCGTAGCATGTTTGCTCGAACAACTGGAGCTTCTTCTCCTAGAACACGATCCAAAGCTACTGATACTAGCAAATTCATCTCCTGCTTGGTCATCAATTCCTGCTCAACCAAAAGCTGTAGAATATCCTCATAAATTTCTTGACTGACCCGCTCACCAATTGAGTAAAGCAGCTCCCTGAGCATTTCATGATGACTAGAAAACTCAATCCGTCCTATACGAATGTAGCCTCCGCCACCACGCTTACTTTCAACCAAGTAGCCTCTACTTTCCGTAAAGCGTGTCTTGATCACGTAGTTAATCTGACTAGGAACAACCTGAAAAGTATCTGCCAACTGACTTCGTTGCAACTCCACAATACCAGATTGATCTAAAATCGCCTTGATGTAGGCCTCAATATGATCCGATGTATTTTTAAATCTCATTACAAACCCACCTCTCTCTTTAAACCTTGACTATCTTTGACTATACTATCATTTAACACTCTATAAGTCAAATTTTTAGAGCTCAGCCCTTGAAAATACTGACTTTCTTTAAAAATATTTAGGCATTAAATCGCCTTAGTTTTTCTTGAAAGTTCCTAAAAAAGTCCACAAAAAAGAGCCCTAAAAGGGCGTAATATTGACGAGTTCAGCAGGCAAGAAACTAGCACGGTCAAACGTGCTTTTTCTATTACCTGGTACTATTATAGCATATCTTCCACAGCATAGCCATAAGACACAAAGAAAAACCCTCAGATAATTTTCTGAGGGATAAACAGTAATGATTACTTGTCATTATCGTCACTGTCTATAATAGTTATCACTATAATAATTCCTAAAAGAGCAAGCACGTACAAAGTCAGCAATATTAAGACTAACGATGTTGGTACTCCTATGCCGACGAGAAATATCATAAAAAATATTCCAACTATTGAAATTACTTTTAAAAAATTATAAACCATTTTTAAAACCTCTTAGAATAAAATACACGTATTAAATACGTCTAACGAAGCTACCTTTATTATTAATATAGTCAAAACTCTACAATTTAATTGATTATATGCAATACGTTTCTTAATTAGTAATATGATTTATTCTAAGCAATATGATTTGTTCTAAGCAATATGTTTTGTTCTAAGCAATATGTTTTATTTTAAGCAATATGTTTTATTATGAGTAGTTAAGAATTTTGTATTTATTAATAATAGCTCCATATACATTATAAAACATTAAAAATTAGATGTCAATCTTTTTTATTTTCAGGGTTGCCAATCAAAATATATCCCTTGTAACAATTTATTTGAAGCTTTATATAATTTTTCTTAAAAATAAGCCTTTCATCCTAAATCTATTAGTTTTTACCCCCTTTTTGTCTGGAGGTCTCCGACTTGGAAAAAGTTCCCTTCACCGGTACCCTACTGACCAGAAAGATTTTTTTAAAGGTGGGGGGAGTCAATATCCTTTCAATTCCACAAATCTTTTAGCGATTACCTTTCTACGGCTATTTATATAACGAGTAGTTTTATTTAGTTTCTCTGCCACGTCTTCCCAAGTCACACCAGCTTCTAAATATCTCATTTTAAAAATTACTAGATCACTTTCAATTAAGTTTTCCATCAAGGTATCTACAACTAGTTTGAAACCTTCTAAATATCTTAGTGTTTGGTCTTCTTCAATTCTAATGATTGTTGCTTCAGTAGGACTATATACTGTCTTGCCTTTCCCACCAGTATAATCTTCAGTGCTATGTTTCTTATTATGTATCAGTTCCTGTCTTCTCAAATAAATTTTATTAGCAAGCGTTCTATATCGTCCTAACTCAATATCTATCCCGTCCAGGTCTCTGTTACTCAGCTCGTACATCGGTAAGCACCTCCACTTAAATTTAAAAATTTTTTTATCTTTCAATTTGTCAAATTGTAAATTCTGTCAAACTGACAAAAAGCGCTAAAAGCCTTCCAACACTCCACTTACCAGGTATCGTTGTTTTAAGTTTGACAACTCTTCAATATGACAAGTTAAAGGAATTCCCTCTAGTTTATATCTCCAGTTTCTCATATCTTACATTCTGTGAAACTCACTCCATTCTGTAAACCCCTGATATACCTTGCTTTCAAGCTATTACTTCTTTTCAGTTTATGCTTACTTTGTTATGTGAAACTTAGTAGAGTATAAAAGTAGGACTAGTGATATTTCTTCTGTTTGAGCCATACATCACTAGCCTTACTTAATTTGTTCCCTATTTTTCTAAATACACTTTAATGTCCCGATATTCCTTAGAAAAATTCATCCATCCGCTAGAATCAGGGTTTAAGAATGGTAGGACAGTAAGCGGACTTACTTCTGTTCGATACGGTGATAGAGAATATCTCTGATTTATTTCCCTGATTACACCTGTATGGATTTCTTCTACATCCTTCTTCAGTTCTTGAATTTCATCATATGCGTCCAGAATTCGTCTAAGTTTCTTTCGGTATTGTTTATAGATCTTCTTAGTTTCCATCCGTTGCTTAGTCTCTTTAAAAATGTATTCAAAGATGACTGCATTAGCTTCTGAAAAATCACTATCAAATTTTTCCTGAAGGCCATTAATAGCTTTTTCCATCTTTTCCAGCTGCTCTAAAGATTCTAAGTTATTTGACAAAAAAGAATCTATGTTCTCAAACGAAACTGCTTGATTGCTTAACAGGCTTTTCCTTTTTTCGCTTAACTGTTCTCGTGCTGAATTAATCTTACTTTTTTTATTATCTAGATCATCCAGTGTTTCAAATACTTGATTAATATCCATTTCTTTCTCCTAGTTCCATTGAATAAAGTAACCACAATCTTCTTCAACTTTTTTTACATCAAATCGGGTATGTAAAATCAACCGTTTTCCAAAATAGTCATTCGCATTCACCCAACTAAGTGTATCTTTCTTGCGATCAAACAAAGTAACAAAGTTTTCTAGATCTCCGATAAAGCCTTTTTTGTCGCCTTTATTCCCTAATGTTGTATCGTCTACAATTAAAAAGTTATCTACAAAGAATGTTTCACTTGTCCCTGTCTCTTTATCAACTTTAAGAAGATAATTTCCTGAAGTGTCTTTCATTTTTTCTAAGACACTAAATAGTGATTGACTAACAACCATAGATACATTGCGTTCTGGATTGATTAAAGAAACAATAGATTTCAAATCATCCATACTTGTAGCAGTTTGAACGTTAGCAGTCTGCAAGATTTTTCCGATTTCTCTATTTCGTGTTCTACGTTTTAATTTAATAATCTTCTTACCGAGAAAATCCGTTAAATTATATTGGCCATCGTCTAATTGCTCCTGTGAAAAATCAAGTTTTCCACTGAATATTTTAACTAAGTAATCAACGCTGATAGTTTTCTTTTTATCTGCTTCAGTTCTCTCAACCGAATTTTCGCTAACTTCTTGTAATGAATCAGATTCAAAGTCAGTTACTTCATACTTCCCACCACGGGTACGAGTCTCAATAACATTTACTAGATCAACCAGTTCTTTACGTTGATGTTCATCTTCATAACTGTCTAGAATTGGTTTCTCAATAAGTACATGATTATTTTCTACTTTCATCCCCCTAGTGTTATAACCTGTACTCCGGATATAAGCTTCTAGATTTTCTTTTTGTTTAGTTAGTCCAATTGCCATTTTTTTGCTCCTTTATCTTTTTATATCTGATTTTTGTTTATAATTTTTTCTAAAATTCTTTGCTTTTAGCTTTTCTTTTATGACTCTACGAGCCTTTAAAATCATTTTTTCTAGCTTTTGATTTTTTGTTTTCATTAGCATATTTTTCTAGTATTTCTTGTTTCCGTTGTTCTAAGCTATCATCTTCTTTTTTACACTGAGAAAAGATTTTCTGTCTTTTATCTGGATCCATAGAAAACTTATTGGCTACTACATACCCTAAAGAAGTATCTCCTGACATCTCCCTCACCCCCTTTCTATGCAAACAAAAAGGGACATACCACTAGCATTATATGCTTACGGTATGTCCCTGAGTTGTTCTCAATAGACTTATTTTTTAGTTTCTTTTTTGACTAGATGGGTAAACTTCCCATCTGAATAGAATAAAGTAACTTCTCCAAAACTTGGAACTTTTTCTATCTCTATTATACCACATTTTTCATAGACAACAAATCCTTTTTCTGTTGAAAATCGCATTTTATCATCATTCATTGATATTCTCCCCTCACTGTGTTTATAGTGTATCGCTTATCTTTGATCGTGAAAGCCTTAAAAGTGTTCCCTTCTAAACCTTTCAAAATCCTACTTGAGTTTCTAGCATTGTAAACCGTTCGCAGTTCACTGCTATCTAGATTCGTGTTGAAAATCGTAGTTTCTCGATTATTGATAATATCAAACAAGAAATCCTGTTCCCAATCGCTCTTAGGAGAGATTGTCCCATTTTTTGCCCCCAGGTCATCGATGATTAGAAAATCAACATCAACAAGCTTTTTAACTGCCTCATACTCTGTCAAATTTGCATTTCTTCCATAAGCCCAGCCTTCTTTTATCTGCTTGATAATCTCGGTTAAGCTAACAAATAAGACACTCTTAGGCTCGTTCTTCTCTCTGAAGCTCTCATTGATTTCTTTGGCCAGAGCAAGAGATAAATGACTTTTCCCTATTCCTGTGCTACCGCTGATTAAAGTATTTCCTGTCATACCTGCAAGGTACTTCTGGGCTTGCCCCTTAACAAACTCTAACATCTGATGCTCCTCTGTCGTCTTAACAAAGAAATTATCAAATGTCGCTCCTTTCAACTCGTTAGGGATCGTGCTATCACGCATTAACACATCATAAGTTTTAAAGTAGGCTTGTCTGTCCTCGAACTGCTGTAATAGGTCTTTCTCTTTTTGTTTAATCTCTCCCTTTACACACTCCGGGCAAAATGCTTGTACTTTTCTTTCTGAACTCCCTAACACTGGTACAGAAATTTCCCAATAATTTACCTGGTGAATATCGCAAACCGTATCCGTTATTTTTCTGTTATTAAATTCTTTAAATTGTTCCTTCATCTGTGCAACTCCTAAAATGGTAGATCTGGGAAGTTATCTTCGGACTTCCCTTTTATGGTTTTAGGCTTTTGATTCAAATAACCATCAAACTTAGAACCGAAAAGTGTTTCTGGTCTCAGATATTTAGAAAATTCAGGACTGTCCTTCCATTCTGCCGTTTTAATATCTATCACCTGTTTAAAATCTTCAAGTGTATAGCCTTCTTTGAATCGTGCCATTATCGGCTTCAAGTTTTTGTCCAAATATTTATAATTTTTCCCAACTGTATGATTCAGATAAGCTAAAGGTATTCTGATTAAATATTTTTCAGGACGTCCTTTAGTTACCTCATCAATCATACTCGGAGTTAACCAATTTGGGAAAGTAAAGTCAGGTTTACCTGACAATATATATTCTTTATATAACTCTTTATCTGACTCTTTCTCTATCTCTATCTCTGTTGGACATGAGTTGGAAACAGTCCTTCTATTTTGGACATTCTCCAATTTTGGTAAATCTTGACTATTTTTTCTTTGGTCTCGCTTGTATTTTGCCCAGTTTGTTTCACTTTCAACCATGGCTTTTGCTTGCGATAATGTAGCGTGTCCATCATCATCAATCTGAATTAGTCCGCATTTTGTAAAATATGCTACTGTCATATTTATATCATCTTCAGAAACATCCAGTTTTAAAGCTAATTCCTGTACCAAACTATCAAAATATCCTTCATAGTACAAAATACAATCATCTTCTAAACTTTCCAACATAAGACGGATATAAATCACTGTCATAGTGTAGCCACCAGGCATATTTTTAAGTCGTTTAATAAAAAGATTATCAAAAAACTTCTTATCAACTTTCAACCAAAAATATATTTTAGTCTTTGCCATCATCTACCCCCAAAAACTTTAAAACGTCTGAGATTTTATAATACGCTTTTCTAGTATCTTCAATAGGCGGTATATACTGTGGTAGTCCCGCACCTTCCCATTTTGTCAAAGTTTTATCTCCTATGCCCAGTTCTTCTTTTAGTTCAACCTTGCTAATCAAATCTAATCTTTTTTGAGGTACTTTCTCATGACTTTTTAAATACCGTTCCACTGCTTCCAAAATCTTAGACTTTAAATCTTCAATCATTTTTTCAAACATCTTAGTACCCCCATGGCTTAACTCCTGCAAGCTGAATATATCGCCCATAATCAGGGCTTAAATCCTCGCTAGGTGTTGCTGTTGTCTGTGCACTTCCTCGCTCGATTTGGGCGCTTTTTTTGCGGTCTCGGTGGTTTAGATAAACCAGTAAGCCAAGCAACACCACCATAAAGATAACCGCCTGGGTGTTGCTTAAATCTAGTTCATTCATGTCATGCCCTCGCTTTGTAATTCTTGATATAATTTACTTGATAGCTTCGCTCCATCTTCAGAAAGTCGTACACCTCTTCTGGAGTTACTTTATCATCTAAAAAGTCAATGATGAACTGAAAGAGGTTCGGATTTCTATCCTTGATTTTAGTCATTAGCTTATCAAATTCTGATCGTGTCATGTTATCTAGGTCTAGAGTCATTGCATTGCCTCCTCAAACTTCTCTATAAGACAACCTTTATTTACTTTTTGAGTTCCATTTTTAGAGTTAAAAAGAATTTCTTTTAAGGTTATAGTAGCCTCTAAATACTCCTTTTCAGCATGTTCTATATACGCCTGTTGCTCTGCTTCGTTGTCAAAAAAGTGCTTAGCTTGCCGTTTAAAGAAAGCTTGTCGCATAGCATCTATTTCAAAAATACCAGGGTGGAAAAACATTCCAGTAGTGCTTTTGGAAATGACTTCGATTTTATGACTTTCATTCAATTCAGGAAGTTCAATCCAAAGTAAACGATGTAAGTTTTCTTTGATAGCTTTTAATTGTCCTGATAAGAGCCCTATTCTCAAAAAATCATTGTTTTCGTCTGCTTGGTGTAATTCCATACTAATTCTATCCAAGCTTTTAGTGATAATATCGTATGTTGTTTCTGTCATAGTCCGTTTTCCCTTTTTACTATATTGGATTATTTCACCACTCCAAACGCTGGGCAGTTGCCCCAAGTTGGCGAACGCTTGTAGCGGTGTTTCATGAGTAATTACCCATCTTTCAGCTAAACAAGGCCTTAGAATCACCCTGTCAGCTCTTGATTTCAAAACCTTTTCTAATTGCTTGCCTGCTCTTCGGTTTTTCTTTAGATATTTGATAGAATAGATATTTTTTGCTATAATCAGAGCATAGAAAAAATTTCTATATCCTTAATCTTGTCGCTTGCTCGCCTCGTCTAAAATTTGAGCAAGTGATTTTTTTATTTTCTTTTTGCATGATTACTACCTGACTTTGGTTTATAAAGCAAGTCTTTACTTTCGATAAGATCTAGAATCCAACTGATTCCCTGTTCTACTGTTTCAAGAAATGCGCCCAGGTCTTCACTGTCCAAGTTCTCGTAGTTCATACAAAGATATTCAGCTAGTTGTCTGTCTTTCTCAACTAGCTTTTTAAAATCCTTGGAATACTTGGGAATTTCTAACCCCTTAGTATTTGTAACTGTCTTAAAATCATTTTCCATTTTCTATACTCCTATACTTTAAAAATTAGTTCTTTAATTTCTGAATACCCCCTATTCAAGTTAATCATAGCTATTACCATATCTTCCAAGCGCTGATAGCTTGTCAGTTCTACACTTGACAACCCATCGATACCGTTCTTACTTTCTCGCTCCTTCATGAGTTGCGCTTTATTCTTCCCTGTCACTCCCTTTAGTAGTAAGTTTGTAAGAGTACTATAGGCATGCTTGGGGGCTTTCTCCCATGTTTGAATAGCTTCAGTTAAACTTTTACGCTTTGGCTTTTCCAGTTCTCTTTGAAGATAGCGTTTAGAAAGTTCATCACGCATTTCAAAAAAGGCTTTGACCAGGTTCTTCTTAAACTCTTTTACGGGTTCTGTATTTCGTAAGTAAGTGATCAGCAATGTTGCTTGTTGCTCGTTCAAAATATAATCCCGTACATTTTGCCCACTCTCTGAAGGTGAAATTTTAAATTGCACCTTTCCGAAGCTTTCAAAGTCCTCTCGGTGCTTATTCAGCAAAATCTTCAAATGTCTGTGCTTAATTTCAGCGCATTCTGCAACGATACTGCTCAGTGTATACGGCTCTTTCTTGCCGTCCATATAGACCAATTCCATTGGTTCGCTCCTTTCTTCTTGTTGCTCGTGCTTGCCACCTAAAACAGTACCAAAGTAAATCATTGAGGTAGGGAAAATTTAGGAGAGAATAAACCCCTACAAACCCTTGATACTGCCATAGGTAGCAAGCAAAATATTTCTAGATTCTGTCTTATGCCCCTTTCTAGTAATCTTCAGCAAGCCATTCCATTACGCTAGCATAAATTCTTTTAGGAGCCTTATAATCACCTTTCAGAATTTTAGGAACCGTTTTAGGTGCAACACCAATTTCAAAAGCCAACTCATAATTTTTTAATTGTAGATCAGCTTTTTTTCTTCGTAACGCTTTCGCTTGTGATTGTGTAATAATCATTTTTCTTTCTCCTTTTAATTTTTCATTCTCATTTTAAGAACAATTTAAGTATATACTCTATTTTTAAGAATGTCAAGCGCTTTTGTTCTTTTTTTGAGAATTTTTTATAGAAAAAAATTCTTTGCTATGATATAATCAACTTAAAATAATTAAAGTAGGTTATATATCGTGAAAATAAAACTCAAAGAATTAAGAGAAAAAGAAAATTTATCTTTGAACAAACTTAGAAAAATTTTAAAAGATAAATACGATATTACCGTTTCTGATAGTCAATTAATGTATTATGAAAACGGAACTCGAAAACCAAGAAACAATAAAGTATGGGAAAGCCTAGCGGATTACTTTGGGGTTAGTGTCGCATTTCTTTTAGGCCATGATGAAATGTCTCCTGAAGAAATGACTACTAAATTACAAGATTTTTTTGAAAATCTTGATATGAATGAACTAAATAACATTAAACCTGATTATGATTTGCTAAAAAAGATTCAATCAGCGTATGAGAACGTTGAAGAACACATAAATAATCCTAAAAAATACGAGAATTTTGGCAAAGGTCTAGTAAATTTTAATCAAAACTACATGCTGACTATAGAAAAGTTAATAATAAATGATGCTGAAATTGGTACAAATTTTGCAGATATTTTAATCAACTATATTTCTTTAAATGACTATGATAAAAAAATAGCTTTTGATTTAGTTAAAAAACTATCTGAGAGAGACGACGAAAAGGAGTAAGCCCCATGGGATTTTTTGACACTGTAAAACAAGAAGGTAGTTTTTCTACTGCATCTGGGGTAAATGGACTACACTACGTTGTCCTTCAGGTAACTTTGAAAGAAAAGTTTTTCGGCACTGGATCAGGAAACCTTACAGAATTAGAAGATGTTATCAATAAACAAGCTTCAAAAGGTTATCGCCTGCATACCATCACAACCGCCAATGGTGGAAGCAAAGGACTAGGCGGTGGCGACCGTATCCAAGCTACAATGGTATTTGAGAAGATTATTTAAAAATCTTGAGATTATCTTGAGATTATCTTGAGATTATCTTCAACTCATACTGCACAAAAGCCCATGATATAGACTTTTTTATATAAAAATTATCTTGAGATTATCTTGAGATTATCTTGAGATTATCTTTTGAAAGGAACAATAAATATGAACATTAATCTTCCTGAAGGGATTGATATTGAATATAAAGCTGCTGAGAATGGACTACCAAAATCATTCTGGGAAACTTATTCTGCTTTTGCTAATACAAACGGGGGTGTAATTATCTTAGGGTATGATGAAAGAGATAAAATGAATCCAAAAAAAGGATTTAAAAATCCTCAAACTATTTATGATCAACTTCTTAACGATGCAAATAACCCTAGCAAAGTTAGTTTCAATTTATTAACTGATGATGACATTCTTATATCACCTATCGCAGATAGCAAAAGAAGCCTAATTATAGTTAACATAAGAGAAGCCCCTTACTCAGTAAAACCTGTTCATATAGGTAAAGATATAGGTAAGTCCTATATAAGATTAGGTGAAGGCGATAGATTAGTTACCAAACAGCAATTAAAATATCTATTATCTAGCTCACACGATGATATTGATAGTCAAATATTACCAAAATTTGATATAGATGACATTAACTTAGAAACAGTTGAGAGATACCGTTCTCTTCTAATTTTACAGGATGAAAAATACAAGGATTTGTCCACCGAAGACTTACTAATTAACATTGGAGCGTATAAAAAAGATAGGAATGGGGATGGAGCGTATAAACTCACGTCTGGGGGGTTACTATTTTTTGGTAAATATAATTCCATAACAGATCGATTCCCACATTTTCAGTTAGATTATTTTGAAAAGGATAGCAACTTAAATTCTCGATGGATTGACCGTGTGTCAACCGGAGATGCTAGTTTTCCTGACTTGAATATGTTTGATTTCTTACTCATTGTTATGGATAAACTCTCGTCAACAGTAAAAGAACCGTTCATATTAGATGAAAACTCAAAAACTCGAATACCTTTTAAAAAAGATTTAGAAGAATCTTTACGTGAAGCCTTAGTTAATAGTCTGATGCATGCATATTATGATGCAGATTTCCCAATAAAAATTACAGCATTACCAGACTACTATGAATTTAAAAATCCAGGTAATATGAGGGTAACTATTGATGAATTTATAAAAGGAAACAGCTCTGTAACAAGAAATCCGACCATTTCTACTCTTTTAAGAAAAATTGGGTTTTCAGAAAAAGCTGGGAGCGGAGGACAAAAAATATTTGATGTTGCAGCAAGACATAATTTAATTCTCCCTACCATTCAGTCACCGTTTGATTCTACAACAATTATTATTTGGAAAGTTGATTTCAAGCATAATATAAACAAACTTCCAGAGCCAGATAAAAGTATCCTTGAGTACATCTCAGAAAAAGGCTCTATTAAACGAAAACAGATTGAAAATGATTTGGGATTGGCTGGTCAGGAATACAGTTACCGACGAGCTTTAGATAGATTAATTGAACAAGAATTTATAAAAAGAGTTGGGAGCGGTCCAGGAACAAAATACATACTCAAAAAGACTTCTCAAGAGCATTATTACTTAATGAAACAAACAATGCGAGAGATAGAAGATGCATTGAAGATCTAAACCTCCAGATTGTAGATACTTGATTAAATCAAAATTTAAGATTCATATCTTAAAAGCAGTCAAAAATAAAGGGGTTCTCGTAGCTCCTCACATGGTATAAACTCAAAACCTTTTCTAATTGCTTGCCTGCTGATGAAAAAGGAGTTAAAACCATGAAAATTACACAACACACGAAAAAAGACGGATCAGCAGTCTACCGCTCTAGTATCTATCTTGGCATTGATTCTGTAACTGGTAAGAAGGTCAAGACTACCATATCAGCACGAACAAAGAAAGAACTCAGAAACAAAGCCACCCAGGTTAAGGTAGAATTTGAGAAAAACGGCTCGACACGGAAACAACGCTCAAATATAACAACCTATAGCGAACTTGTAGACTTATTTTGGCAAACCTACCAGCATACAATAAAAACTAATACGCAGATAAAGATAAAAGGTTGCTTAAATAATTACCTCTTGCCCTCATTTGGTACTTACAAACTAGATAAACTTACTCCTGTTATTATCCAAACTCAGGTAAATAAATGGGCGGATGAGTACAATCAGGACGGAACGGGGTATAAAGAATACAATCACCTTCATGCCTTAAATAAACGTATTCTACAGTATGGAGTTTCTATTCAAGCATTAGACAATAACTCTGCTCGTGATATTGTCATTCCTAGAAAGATAACCAGAGATAAACAAGAAATTAAATACTTTCAAAATCAGGAACTTAAAAACTTCCTCTCCTATCTCGATAACCTGGAGAATACCTTTGTCAATTTCTATGATACTGTGCTTTATAAAACGCTCCTAGCTACTGGACTGCGTATCCGTGAATGTCTGGCCCTGGAATGGTCTGATATTGACCTGCAGAACGGAACGATCGATATTAACAAAACACTCAACATTTTAAACCAGGTAAACACTCCTAAGACAAAATCAAGCTATAGAGTTTTAGATATCGATCATAAAACAGTGCTCATGCTTCGTCTCTACCGAGCAAGACAAGCAGAAAATGGTAGAAACATTGGCTTAACCTATGAGAAAGTATTCTCTGATAGCTTTGACAACTATGTCAATACTCGAAAGGTTGATTATCGCCTACATAAGCACTTAAAAAACGCTAACTGTACTGATTTAGGCTTTCATGCTTTCCGACACACTCACGCTAGTATCTTGCTTAATGCCGGACTACCATACAAGGAAATACAGACACGGCTTGGCCATGCAAAAATATCTGTAACTATGGACACTTACAGCCATTTATCAAAAGAGAACCAAAAAAGAGCAGTCTCATTCTTTGAAACTGCCCTCGAAAAAATAAAAAGTTCTTAAAAAAGTCCACAAAATTAAAAAAGCGATACATAAAACCCTTATGTATCAACGATTATAGAATGATTTCGGTATAATTGACTATTATACCGAAATTTTCTCATTTTTAAAAGAAAAAGGGCGCTGGTAAAGGATAATCTTCACCAACTCCCTATTTTTCTACTTATCTAAGCCTAATTCTGCCAAGATTTGACGTTTGTAGGCAATCTTTTGGACTTCCTTGTCCTCATCTTCAGACCAATCTAGTTTAATTTCTGAAACAATCTGCCCAGGGCGATTTTTCAAGATATAGATGCGGTCGCTGAGACTGAGGGCCTCCTCGATACTATGCGTGATGATCAAGGTTGTTAGCTGCAACTGCTTGTGAATCTCAAGGTACCAAGCGTGTAGTTCCATCTTAGTCATCTCATCCAAGGCGCTAAAGGCTTCATCTAAGAGAAAAAGCTTGTGCCCGAAAAGATAGGTACGAAGCAAGGCCACACGCTGGCGCATCCCACCACTGAGTTCATGAGGGTATTTATCTCTTACAGCTGTCAACTGGAAGGTCGCAAGAATTTCATCTGCGCGAGCAATAGCTTCCGCCTTATCCACCTTTTGAATCAAGAGGGGCAGAATGATATTACCAAGCACCGTCTTGTGCTCCAAGAGCAAGTCCTTTTGCAACATATAACTCACGCGCCCCTTGGGATTTTCTTCACCATCAAGGACAATTCTCCCTGATTGAACTTCTAAAATCCCCGCAATTAAGTTGAAAAGCGTAGTCTTACCAACACCACTTGGACCTAGGATAGAAACCACTTCACCTGAAGTCACTTTCAGATTGATATCCTCTAAAATCCTCTCCTGATCATAAGCATAACTGACGTGTTCTAGTCTAATTTCTGTCATTATTTCACAAATTCATTGGTGAAGCCTTTGTCTGTCAAGTCTTCTTTAAGGATACCATTTTCTTTATCCCATTTGTAGAAGGCATTCCAGCGAGCTGCGTCAAATTGACCCCATTTTTCCTTGTCGCTTGCGTATTCTTTTGACAAGTATTTTTGAGATTCGATGACAAAGTCACGTTTTTCCTTGAGTTCAGGTGCATTCTTGATGAGGATATCTGCCGCTTCCTCTGGATGCTCCATAGCATATTGGTAGCCTTTTTTAATGGCTTGGATGACTTTACGTGCTTCTTCTTTGTTGTCTTTGAGGTAATCGTTGTTAGCAATGATGACTGGTGAGTAATAGTCAAATTCTTTAACGTAGTCTTTCAAGTACATAAAGTTAGCATCTACACCTTGAGATTTTGCAAGGATACCATCCCAACCGTAGTAGATCCAAGCAGTATCAAAGACACCGTTGGCAATCGGTGTGATTGAGTTTGAGTCGTTATTTGGTACTTTTTCTACCTTCTCAAAGTCCCCACCTTGTGATTCTACCAAGGTTTTCAACATAGCAAGTTCAGTTGGGTCATTCCATGTCCCGTATTTTTTACCAACCAAGTCCTTTGGACTGCTTACATTGTCAGATTTACGAGAGATGATTCCTGATGTATTGTGCTCAACAATAGCTGCAACAGCAGTGATTCCTGCTCCTTTTTCCAATTTTTTAGCCATATAGTCTTGGAAATAGACTGCAAATGGTGCCTTTCCGTTAATAACCAAGTCAGAAGAACTTTCTTCTGGTGGCAATTTCAAATCAACATCCACTCCAGCTTCTTTGAAATAGCCTTTTTCCTTAGCCACATAAAGCCCTGTGTGATTGGTATTTGGTGTCCAGTCTAGGATAAAGTCAATCTTCTTGAGTTCTGCTTCCTTATTATCCTTAGAAGCAGTTCCTTGGCCACAGGCCACAAGCACAACAGCTACAAGAGCTGATAAAACAGTTAAAAACACTTTCCATGTTTTCTTCATTTCAATTTCCTCTTTTCTTTTTCAGAGACTTTCTAATTCTACGAACGTTTCCATTTAATAACATATTTCTCGCTGATGTCGACCAACTTCATACCCAGAAGACTGATAATCGATACCAGAATAATAATAGCAAACATGGTATCATACTGAAACAGTTTCTTGGACTGAATCATGTAGACACCTAGTCCTTCAAAACCTCCCAACCACTCAGATACCACGGTTGTGATAAAAGCGTAGGATACACTGACTCTCAGACCTGCATAAAAATAGGGCAGGCTGACTGGGATTTTAAAATGCCAAAGGATTTGCCAAGGTTTGGCCCGCATCAGACTAAACAAGGTCAGCATATCCTTGTCACAATGCCTAAAACCGTCCAAAATGCTGACGATGATAGGAAAGGTAGTCGTCAAGATAATCAAGACAATCTTGGGTAAAATCCCATAACCGAGCCACAAGACCAGGATAGGAGCTATGGCAATGGTCGGAATGGTCTGAACAACCACCATCATAGGGTAAATCAGATCATTGAGCCAAGTCAAACTATCCATAAGTACAGCCATGAGACAGGCAATCAAGACTCCCAAAATCAGTCCCAATAAAGCCACTCTCAAGGTGGCCCAGCTATGGTGCCAGAGAAATTCTCTATCACGAACAAAGGACAGGAGAATTTCAAGAGGTGTCGGCAGGATAAACTTGGGGAGAAGTTTAAGAAAACCTGCTAACTGCCATATTGACAAGACTCCCAGAAAGCCCAATAGACTAATGTGTCGTCTCAGTATACTTTTCAAGTTTCTCATCAATACTTAAAATCTCTCCTACATTTATTTTGACATTGGCAAAAACATTATCTGCCTCCTGCCCTGCCACTTCTAGCGCTTCTTTAAGAATGCGCATGAGCTCATCAAACTCCCCTTCCAAGACCGTTTCAAATGGTGTCACCACCATGGTCACTTCTTGAGCTTGCAGATAAGCAATGACCTGATCGATAACAGCTATCCGATCAATCCCCTGTGATAGGGGTAAAACTTGCAAGGCGATGCTTGCTTTCATAAGAACCTCCTCTTCTCGTTTTCCTTTGACAAAAAGAAAAACCTTTACCATATATGGAAAAGGTGCAGAATAGACTAAGTATCGTTCCCTACGCTGGCATTACCCAGATCAGGTGCGGTCGAAGCTTAACGCTTCCTCTCAGACTGTACACAGACTCCCATATATTATATGGACATATGATAGCGCAAAACAAAAAAAATGTCAAGGAAACTGCTTACAGAAAAGAGTAGGAAATTTTCCTACTCCCATTTTCTATACTCGTTCTCCATCACTGTTTACTCTGTAGCCATCCACTGTCGTATTGACAGCTAATGCGCCTGAAGAGTAAGAATAATACCACTTACCAGATACTTGGTACCACCCCGTTTTCATTGCTCCTGAACTATCTAAATAATACCACAGACCATTTTCCTTTAACCAGCCTGTCTGCATTTCACCAGATGATTTCAAATAATACCAACTAGATCCGTCTTTCAGCCAACCCGTTGATTTAGACCCATTTGATTTGAAATGATACCAACTACCATTTATTTTCTTCCAACCAATAGTCAATCCATTATTGGATCCATAGTTAGAACTATTCCCTGATTGATTCTGTGAAGAGGTTACTCCCTCTAACTGGATATAGCGACGACTTCCGTTATAAGCCGTATAACTCAACCACTTGTACCCATCTTTTTCGAGAATTTGATCATAATGAACATTCTCCCCAGGATAATAGTAATCAATTGCAGTTGCGCTAGCTAGAGGCTGATTTTTGATAGCAGCCTTAGTCTTAAAATAATGTGTTCCTCCTGTTGAAACTGAGGATTGACTATTCCCAACACTGCCACCAGATAAATCTTTAAAATGAATAAAACCAGTCATAGTATTCGCCTTCACGACGCGCTTATTGTAAGATTCCCTTATTCCATAGTTGTATTCTTCAATCTCAATCTCATCTCCTATTACATTTGACACCCAAGCAACATGACCATAAGTTCCTGCAGTTGACCAAGCAATGGAGCCAATCGCTGGTCTATTATCGACACGATAGCCTTCACGACGAGCCCGATAGCCCCATTCATTCGCATTCCCATAAGCAGCCGGAATCTCAAAACCATTCACATTACTCAAACGAAAGGCTGCAAAAGAAGTACATTGACGAGAATACATGCGCCACTTATCAATCTCCTGGCTCCCATTTTTATAATGAGCAGGATAATCATCCCCACGCGCAATCGATCCATTTCCTCCGGAATAGGCATATACACTATTACCCGCTGCTAACATCAATCCTACTACTAAAAAGGGAACAACCTTTTTAGCTGATTTTCTGAAAGAAAACCTTGTCTCTGCTACTTTAAATGGTGAAATTTTCATTCTTCCTCCTTGAAAATAATATAAATCGAAGATTACCTTCACTTAAACTATTCGGAGAAAAAAAGAAAAAGTGAGAAAATTTCTCACTTTAGTCAAGATAATGAATCAAATTCTTTTCTGTAAGGATATCTGAGTAAGTAAAGGATTCAACATAAACATTAGCTTGTTTATCTCCTTCAACGTTTCCAAATTCAACGATAAATAGGGATGGATAAACCTCAATTAGCTTACCCAATCTATTTTTTTGGCGCTTACGACCATTCTCCAAAGTCATTTCTACGACTTGTCCCTCATGTGCCTTGATTTCTTCTTTGATTTTTTTCATCTTGGCTACATCTGTAAATGCATCTGACATCTTATGCCTCCCTCTTTGAGATACTTGAAAATTTATTATATTCTTTTTGAAAAATTAATTCCACCGTTCCACGAGCTCCACTACGGTTTTTCTCGATAATAACTTCTACCTTATTATTCGGTATGCCTTCCTCTTCTTCACCACCACGCTCATAGTAATCGTCGCGATAAAGAAAGGCTACGATATCAGCGTCCTGCTCAATAGACCCAGATTCACGAATATCAGACAAGACCGGTCTCTTATCCTGACGTTGTTCTACACCACGAGAAAGCTGACTTAGAGCGATTACTGGAACCTTCAGTTCCTTAGCTAAAATTTTCAACTGACGTGAAATTTCTGAAACCTCTTGTTGACGATTTTCTCGACCTGTTCCCGTGATAAGCTGCAAATAGTCTATTAAAATCAAACCAAGATTTCCAGTTTCTTGAGCCAGTTTACGAGAACGAGAACGAATCTCTGTAATCCGAATCCCTGGCGTATCATCGATATAGATACTTGCATTAGCTAGATTCCCTTGAGCAATGGTATATTTTTGCCACTCCTCATCAGTCAATTGACCCGTACGGATAGAATGCGATTCTACCAAACCTTCTGCCGCTAACATACGGTCCACTAGACTTTCCGCACCCATTTCCAGTGAAAAAATAGCAACTGTTTTGTCCAACTTAGTCCCAATATTCTGAGCAATATTCAAGGCAAAGGCTGTCTTACCAACCGCCGGACGGGCTGCTAGGATAATCAACTCCTCCTCATGAAGTCCAGTCGTCATATGATCCAAGTCACGATAGCCTGTCGCAATACCTGTAATATCGGTCGTTTGTTGCGAGCGAGCTTCCAGATTTCCAAAGTTGATATTCAACACATCTCGAATGTTCTTAAATCCACTTCGATTAGCATTTTCGCTGACATCAATCAGGCCTTTTTCTGCCTGAGCAATGATTTCATCAGCTGGTTGCGAAGCCTCGTAAGCTTGATTGACAGACTCTGTCAACTTGGAGATTAATCGCCGTAACATGGCCTTCTCTGCAACGATTTTAGCATAGTACTCCGCATTAGCAGAAGTTGGCACAGAATTGACAATCTCAACCAGGTAAGACAAGCCACCAATATTCTGTAAATCACCTTGATTATCAAGAATGGTACGAACCGTTGTTGCATCTATAGCATCGCCACGATCGGATAAATCGACCATAGCTTGGAAAATCAAACGATGGGCATACTTAAAAAAGTCCCGAGACTCAATATATTCTCGCACAAAAACAAGCTTACTCTCATCAATAAAGATAGCCCCTAAAACGGATTGCTCAGCTAAGATATCTTGAGGTTGTACTCGTAACTCTTCTACTTCTGCCATCAGACTTCCCTTCCTTTTACAATCTTGTCAAGAAAGTGTAAATTTACCCTTCTTTCACACGAAGATTGATTACACTTGTGATATCTTGATAGATTTTCACTGGTACATCAATCAAACCAACTGCTCGAATCGGAGCTTGTACTTGAATATGACGTTTATCAATCTTAATTCCAAATTGCTTTTGCAATTCTTCTGCAATTTTCTTATTGGTAATGGAACCAAAAGTACGACCATCTGGACCAACTTTTTCAACAAATTCTACAACCGTTTCTTCTGCTTCTAGTTGGGCTTTAATTGCTTTTGCTTCTGCAATCATCTCAGCGTGAGCTTTTTCTTCAGATTTTTGTTTACCACGAAGCTCACCTACCGCTTGAGCAGTCGCTTCTTTGGCTAGATTCTTTTTGATAAGAAAGTTTTGTGCATACCCTGTTGGTACTTCCTTAATTTCGCCTTTTTTACCTTTTCCTTTGACATCTGCTAAAAAGATTACTTTCATTCTTCTTTCTCCTTTTCCTTTATTTCATTTAATACAATTTCTGTCAGTTTTTCACCTGCTTCTGACAAGGTTAAATCTTTAATTTGAGCTGCTGCCAAATTAAAGTGACCTCCACCTCCCAGTTCTTCCATAATCCGTTGTACATTCAGCTTACTACGACTGCGAGCTGAGATAGAGATAAATCCTTGTGTATTCTTCGCAAGAACAAAACTCGCTTCAATGCCCGACATAGCTAACATGGCATCTGCTGCCTTACTAATAACAACTGTATCATAGCATTTCGAGTCCTTAGCCTCTGCTATCAGTACATCTGAACCTAATTTACGTCCCTGTAAAATCAGTTCATTGACCTCACGATATTCTTCAAAATCCGTCGCAGCCATTTCCTGGATAGCAATACTATCGCTTCCGCGCGTTCTGAGATAGCTAGCAACATCAAATGTCCGACTAGTCACTCGTGAGGTGAAATTTTTAGTATCCAACATCATACCAGCCATTAAAACACTTGCTTGCATACGACTCAAACGATTTTTCTTAGAATTCTGGAACTGAATCAATTCTGTTACCAACTCACTGGCACTGCTTGCACCACTTTCAATATAAGTAATAACTGCATTATCTGGGAAATCCTGATCCCTTCGATGGTGGTCAATGACTATGGTTTGGGTAAATAAATCATAAAAATCTTTTGATAAAGTTAAAGCTGTCTTTGAATGGTCTACAAGAATCAACAAAGAACGATTGGTCACCATCCCCATTGCGTCCTTAACAGACAACAACTTTGTAACTCCTTCTTTTTCTAAGAATGAAACAGCTCGTTCAATATCCGGCGACATTTGTTCTTCGTCATAAATAGCATAGCTATTTTGAGTCACATTGCTGGCAAACAACTGCATACCTACAGCAGAGCCAAGAGCATCCATATCTAGATTTTTGTGACCAACTACAAAAACCTGATCCACACTACGAATCTTATCTGAAATAGCCGTCATCATAGCACGCGTACGGGTCCGTGTACGTTTGATTGAGGCAGCAGATCCACCACCAAAATAAACTGGATTTTTCGTTTCGTCGTTTTCCTTGACAACCACTTGGTCGCCACCACGCACTTCAGCCAAGTTCAAGTTGAGCAATGCAACTTTCCCTATCTCATCATGATTTCCATCACCATAAGAAAATCCCATACTTAAGGTCAAGGGCAACTGTCTCTGTTTCGCCTCTTCTCTGAATGCATCAATAACAGAAAATTTATCATTCATCAATCCCTCAAGCACCGTGTAGTCCGTAAATAGATAAAAGCGGTCCATACTCACTCGACGAGAGAACATGGCATGCTTCCCAGCAAATTCTGAAACAAAATTGGCTACAAAACTATTAATATGACTGATATCAGACTCCGATGTTTCATCTTCTAAGTCATCATAGTTGTCAACGGAGACAATCCCAATAACAGGTCTACTCGTAACTAACTCAACAGTCGCTTCGTATTCTCCAGACACATCAAAGAAGTAAAGAACTCCAGATACCTTGTCCATATGAACCGAATAACGGATCTCACCTAAGGTTGCATAAGAACCTGGATTCCCCACAGACGCCTTTATAATTGTTTGAATTAATGCAACATCAATCTCGCCCACTTCATTAGTCAAAATCAATTCAGCATAAGGATTAAACCATTCAACTTCACCTGACGATAAGTCTAATTTAATGACTCCGACAGGCATCTGTTCTAACAAGGTTGTCAAACTTTCTTCAGCTTGGTGGTTTACATACTGGATTTGTTCTACTTCACTCTTTGAGTAGTAGTCTCTCTGATGGATGAATAGTAAAATATATGAACCCAAAATAAGTAGCAAAAGAAATAGCGTTACCAGTGTATTCGTTACAAAAACAAGTTGCACAGATAGCACTCCGAACGCCACTATTCCTAATATTAAGGGGAAAATAGGACTTACATAAAATTTTTTCATTCCAAACCTCTTGGCACCCATTATACCATAATAACCACCAAAAAGCGACTTTTTAAAAGTGTAATCAGTAATTCTATCAATTATAAGAAAAAGGAGGTTTACAATTCAGTAAACCTTCCTTTACACATATTGAAATTAAGATTCTTTAACTTCTAACAAGCCAATTTCGCCATCTTCACGACGATAAATCACATTAGTTGTTTGATCTTCAACATCCACATAGATAAAGAAATCATGTCCCAACAAATCCATCTGTAGAATAGCTTCTTCCAAATCCATTGGTTTTAAATCAATTTGTTTTGAACGAACAACTCTAGACTGGACAACATTTGGATCTTCCACCAAAGCATCTGTAAATAATTGACTAGTTGCTACCTTATTTTTATTTTTACGCTCGATTTTTGTTTTATTTTTACGAATCTGACGTTCAATTTTATCAGTTACAAGGTCAATTGAGCCATACATATCTTGAGATACATCTTCTGCACGAAGAGTAATTGAGCCAAGCGGAATCGTTACTTCCACTTTAGCAGTTTTTTCACGATACACCTTCAAGTTTACTCGAGCATCCAACTCTTGTTCAGCTTGAAAATACTTTTCGATCTTTTCGAGTTTAGAAACTACATAATCACGAATTGCTTCTGTTACTTCTAGGTTTTCACCACGGATACTATATTTAATCATATGAGTACCTTCTTTCTAAACATTTTTGTTTTTCTGATTTCATTATAACGCTTTCATTTTATTTTTGCAAATTTTTTCCTCATCTTACAAGGGAAAATGTTTTTACATCCTCAGCACCCGCTTCTTCCAACAGTCTCTTCACACGATTTATAGTTGTTCCAGTAGTATAAATATCATCTATAAGTAGGATTTTTTTAGGAATAGTGACTCCACTTTTAATAAAGAAAGGAAATTCTGTCTCCAAACGCTCTGAGCGACTTTTAGAAGAACTAGCTCGCTCTTCTCTCTTCTCTAGTAAGTCTTGCAAAGAGAACCCTGCTGCTTCAACTAAACCTTCAACCTGGTTAAATCCCCTCTCGAGCAATCTTTCAGGACTTAGGGGAATTACAACAAATTGATACTCTTTGTACTTTTTTAACTCCTCACTTAAAACTGAAGCAAAAACTTTTCTTAAAAGGAAGTCTCCATCAAACTTATACCGACTGAAAAAATCCTTCATAGCTTGATTGTAAGTAAAAATCGCTCTATGACTGACCTCAACTCCTTCTTTACACCAAAATTGACAATCTTGACACTTCGTTGACAAACCTGTTTTCATACAGTTTGAACAGTTCTCTTCTCCAATCCTCTCAAAAGTAGAATCACAATCTAAACAAAGACAGGAGACATCATTCCTCAGAAGTAAGAGACTACTAAAAGTTAAAACAGCCTTCATAGTCTGCCCACACAATAAACACTTCATAGCCCCGCCTCCTTATTCATCTGCTGAATTTCCATAATTGCCTTCTTGATTGAAGCATTTAACCCATCATGGAAGAAAAGCAAATCTCCTGTCGGTCTATCCATGCTTCGCCCAACTCGTCCACCAATCTGAATCAAGCTAGACTTGGTAAAAAGGCGATGATTGGCCTCTACTACGAAAACATCCACACAAGGGAAGGTAACTCCCCGCTCCAATATTGTCGTACTGATCAGTATTGTCAGTTCTCCATCTCGAAATGCTTGCACCTGCTCTAATCGATCTTCCGTAACTGAAGACACAAAACCAATTTTCTCATGCGGAAATTCCTTCTGTAAGACTTCTTTTAATTGCTCCCCTTTCTTAATCTCTGAGGCAAAAATAAGTAACGGATAACCTGTCTTTCTCTGCTTCTCAATATAAGACTTTAACTTTGGTGACAAACACTTCTTCTCTAAATAGCGATTAAAATCCGATAACCAGACAGGTTTAGGAATAATCAACGGATTTCCATGAAATCGTCTTGGCAAACTCAATCGTTTTAGTTCTCCTATGCGAACCTTCCTATCTAACTCATCAGTCGAAGTCGCTGTTAAAAAGATTCTCAGTCCATTCTCCTTTACACTATTCTTGACAGCATGGTAAAGCGTGGGATTGTCAATATAAGGAAAGGCATCTACTTCATCCACTATCAGCAAATCAAAAGCTTGATAAAATTTCAATAACTGATGGGTCGTTGCAACAACTAATGGTGTTCGAAAATACGGCTCTGATTCTCCGTGTAGTAAAGATATCTCGCAAGCAAAATCATCTTGCAGGCGCTTGTACAGCTCCAAACAAACATCTATACGAGGACTAGCCAAACATACTGCACCACCCGCATTGATCACTTTAGCCACTACTTGATAAATCATTTCTGTCTTTCCAGCTCCTGTAACCGCATGAACTAAAGTTGGCTCTTGCTTGTCTACTGCTTGAATCAGTTCCTCTGACACCTTCTCTTGAAAAGGAGTTAATTGACCACACCATTTAAGAACATCTTGCTTCGGAAAATCCTCCTGTAGGAAATAGTATAAAGCTTGATCACTCCTGACTCGCTTCATAATTAAGCACTCCCGACAATAGTAAGCACCGATGGGCAAATACCATTCTTCTAGAATAGTACTATTACAACGTTGACAGAAAAATTTCCCCTTCTCCTTTCTAATTGCTGGAAGTTTCTCCGCCAACTGACGCTCCTCTTCTGTTAATTCATTCTCAGTAAACAACCGACCGAGATAATTTGGATTTACTTTCATACTTCTTTATTCGTAAAAACCTAGCGCTTTAGATGATTTTTTAGTACAATTAAATCATGGAATTTAGAACAATTAAAGAGGACGGACAAGTCCAAGAAGAAATCAAAAAATCCCGCTTTATCTGTCATGTCAAGCGTGTTTATAGCGAAGAAGAGGCTCGTGACTTCATTACCACCATCAAAAAAGAACACTACAAAGCTACGCACAACTGCTCTGCTTTTATTATTGGAGAACGTAGTGAAATCAAACGTACAAGTGATGATGGCGAGCCTAGTGGTACTGCTGGCGTTCCCATGCTTGGGGTACTAGAAAATCACAACCTCACCAATGTCTGTGTGGTCGTGACACGCTACTTTGGTGGCATTAAACTAGGCGCTGGAGGACTGATTCGTGCTTACGCCGGCAGTGTTGCCTTAGCTGTCAAAGAAATTGGCATCATTGAAATAAAGGAACAAGCTGGCATTGCTATTCAAATGTCTTACGCTCAGTATCAAGAGTACAGTAACTTCCTTAAGGAACATAATCTTATGGAACTTGAGACAAACTTTACAGATCAAGTCGATACGATGATTTATGTTAATAAAGAAGAAAAAGAAACTATTAAAGCTTCACTTGTGGAATTTTTTAATGGAAAAGTCACTTTAACTGATCAAGGTTTACGAGAAGTTGAAGTTCCTGTAAACCTAGTGTAAATAATAGATAATACAGTGTTTCACTGATATTTTCACCGCTACTTTAATTAGCAACATAAAAAGATGCTTGCCGAGACCTACTAGAACAAAAAGAAAACAGATAGCGTTCTCCTTTACACCTATTTACTAGAATTAGCCTATCACAATCGCTTAAAAATTAATGGCTTAGACCTGTGATATAAAAAAATCCTATCACTTCGATAGGATTTCTATATTTTACAAATGGTATAGATAGCGTTATACTAGAAATATCTTATACAAAGAGGTATTCATATGTCTATTTATAACAACATTACTGAACTAATCGGTCAAACTCCGATTGTTAAACTCAACAACATTGTGCCAGAAGGTGCTGCAGATGTATATGTAAAACTTGAAGCATTTAACCCTGGTTCTTCTGTAAAAGACCGTATTGCTCTTAGCATGATTGAAAAAGCTGAACAAGACGGTATTCTGAAACCTGGTTCTACTATTGTTGAAGCAACAAGTGGAAACACTGGTATTGGACTTTCATGGGTAGGGGCTGCTAAAGGGTATAAAGTTGTTATCGTTATGCCTGAAACTATGAGTGTGGAACGACGTAAGATTATCCAAGCCTATGGTGCTGAACTCGTCCTTACTCCTGGTAGTGAGGGAATGAAAGGCGCTATTGCTAAAGCTCAAGAAATCGCTGCTGAACGTGATGGTTTCCTTCCTCTTCAATTTGATAATCCAGCTAATCCAGAAGTACACGAAAGAACAACAGGAGCTGAAATACTAGCTGCTTTCGGTAAAGATGGACTAGATGCCTTTGTTGCTGGAGTGGGTACCGGTGGAACGATTTCTGGTGTTTCTCATGCACTCAAAACAGCAAATTCAAGCATTCAAGTTTTTGCAGTAGAGGCAGACGAATCTGCTATTCTATCTGGTGAAAAACCTGGCCCTCACAAAATTCAAGGTATCTCAGCTGGATTTATTCCTGATACATTGGATACAAACGCCTATGATGGTATTGTTCGTGTAACATCAGACGATGCACTAGCACTCGGCCGTGAGATTGGTGGAAAAGAAGGATTCCTTGTTGGTATTTCTTCAGCTGCAGCTATCTACGGAGCCATCGAGGTTGCCAAGAAATTAGGTACAGGTAAAAAAGTTCTTGCTCTAGCACCAGATAACGGTGAACGTTATCTCTCTACAGCACTCTATGA
This sequence comes from bacterium, assembly GCA_905221225.1. Lineage (GTDB taxonomy): Bacteria > Bacillota > Bacilli > Lactobacillales > Streptococcaceae > Streptococcus. Next base: position 2,292 of record CAJNCH010000013.1, on the reverse strand, counting down.
ATTTGAAGTGTAGTCTCCTAAATACACTTAGCCCTTATTATAGGGCTTTTTATTTATACCTTAAAAATAGGAACATCTCCCTATAAAGATCGACTGCATAGAAAAAAGGAAGCAATTTGGCTTCCTTTTTATTATTAGTTATTCAAGGCTGCTGCCATTGTAGCTGCAACTTCAGCTTCAAAGTCGTTTGCAGCTTTCTCGATACCTTCACCAACTTCAAAGCGAGCGAACTCAACTACTGAAGCGTTAACTGATTCAAGGTATGCTTCAACTGTCTTGCTATCATCCATGATGTAAACTTGTGCAAGAAGTGTGTAAGCTTGGTCAACTTTAGTGTTGTCAAGCATGAAGCGATCCATTTTACCTGGGATAATTTTGTCCCAGATTTTTTCTGGTTTGCCTTCTGCAGCCAACTCAGCTTTGATGTCAGCTTCAGCTTGAGCAATCACTTCATCAGTCAATTGAGATTTTGATCCATACTTCAAGTGTGGTAGAGCTGGTTTGTTAACCATTGCACGGCTTTCGTTGTCTTGGTCGATTACGTGGTTCAATTGTGCCAATTCATCTTTAACGAATTGCTCATCCAATTCTTTGTAAGAAAGAACTGTTGGTTTCATCGCTGCGATGTGCATTGACAATTGTTTAGCAAGTGCTTCGTCTCCACCTTCAACAACTGAAATAACACCGATACGTCCACCGTTATGTTGGTATGCTCCAAAGTGTTGTGCGTCTGTTTTTTCAATCAATGCAAAGCGACGGAATGAGATTTTTTCTCCGATAGTTGCTGTTGCAGATACGTATGCAGCTTCAAGAGTTTCACCTGAAGGCATTGTCAAAGCAAGAGCTTCTTCATTGTTAGCAGGTTTTCCTTCAGCAATAACTTTAGCTGTGGTATTTACCAATTCAACGAATTGAGCGTTTTTCGCAACGAAGTCAGTTTCAGCGTTTACTTCGATAACTGCTGCAACATTACCGTTAACGTAAACACCAGTCAAACCTTCTGCAGCAACACGGTCAGCTTTCTTAGCTGCCTTAGCCATACCTTTTTCACGAAGCAATTCAATCGCTTTTTCGATGTCACCGTCTGTTTCTACAAGCGCTTTTTTAGCGTCCATAACTCCGGCACCAGATTTTTCACGCAACTCTTTTACAAGTTTAGCTGTAATTTCTGCCATTTTGATTCTCCTATATTTTTTAAAAATAGGAGAGCCGGGCTAAGCCCCGCCCTCCTAGGTAATTACTATTTATATGAATTAAGCGTTGTCGCCTTCTACAACTTCAACGATTTCTTCGATTGAATCTGCTTGAGCTTCTGAAGCTGCAAATTCTGCTTCAACTGCTGCTGCATCTTCACCTTGACGTCCTTCGATGATAGCGTCAGCCAATTTAGCTGTGATCAATTTAACAGCACGGATAGCGTCATCGTTAGCTGGGATGATTACATCGATATCATCTGGATCAGTGTTTGTGTCAACCATCGCTACAACTGGGATTCCCAATTTTTTAGCTTCTTTAACAGCGATTTGCTCTTTATGTGGGTCAACTACGTACATAACATCTGGGATACGAGGCATATCTTCGATACCACCCAAGAATTTTTCAAGACGTGCACGTTGTTTGTTAAGAAGTGCAACTTCTTTCTTAGGAAGAACTTCGAAAGTTCCATCTTCTTCCATACGTTTAATTTCTTTCAAACGAGCGATACGTTTTTGGATTGTTCCCCAGTTTGTAAGAGTTCCACCCAACCAACGGTGGTTGATGAAGTATTGACCTGAACGTACTGCTTCTTCAGCAACTGCATCAGCTGCTTGTTTCTTAGTACCAACGAACAATACAACTGCATCGTTAGCTGCTGCATCACGCATGAAGTCGTATGCTTGGTCAGCGTATTTTACAGTTTGTTGCAAGTCGATAACGTGAATTCCGTTACGTTCAGTGAAGATGTACTTAGCCATCTTAGGGTTCCAGCGACGAGTTTGGTGACCAAAGTGTACACCAGCCTCAAGAAGTTGTTTCATTGAAATTACTGCCATGAGTATTTCTCCTTTTTGTTTTTTTCCTCTTCTTGACTTCAACTCGCAAAACGACCCAAAGGCAACTGTTTCACAATTCATCAAGAATGAGTATTATCGTTCACACGACAATTTTCATTTTACCATACTTTTTTAATATTTTCAAGCCATTTTAGTAGATTTTTAAAGTAGCTAACTATATAAATCATGACCACCCGTCAAACGGGTGGTTTGTACCAGGGCTATAAGCCCAAATTACCAGCCAGCGCCTAAAGACGCT
>CAJNCH010000012.1:0-68342 GCA_905221225.1 bacterium | reverse complement strand
AGCGTCTTTAGGCGCTGGCTGGTAATTTGGGCTTATAGCCCTGGTACAAACCACCCGTTTGACGGGTGGTCATGATTGTGTATAGGGGGCAAAAAAGGGCCAGAATCTGAATGAACTAGTACCCGAGAATCTTTCAAGTACAGACTAATTCAAATTGCGTAGCAGAAATCATACAAATCAAATTGATTATAGTAAAATAGGATTAGAATTATTAAGAAAGTTGGTTTTTTATTGGAAACGATAGTATTTTCAATCTCCGTTTTTTTAGCAGGGATCTTGTCCTTCTTTTCCCCTTGCATTTTTCCTCTGTTACCTGTTTATACTGGAATTTTATTGGATGATCAGGAAAGTGCAAAAAGCTTTTCTTTATTTGGTAGAAAAGTTGCCTGGTCTGGCTTGATTCGAACTCTTTGCTTTATCGCAGGTATCTCTCTCATTTTCTTTATTTTAGGCTTTGGTGCTGGTTACTTTGGTAATATTCTCTATGCCAATTGGTTTCGTTACACCATGGGAACAATTATTATCATTTTAGGCCTTCACCAGATGGAAATTTTTCATTTTAAGAAATTAGAGGTTCAAAAAAGCTTTACTTTTAAGAAATCAGAAGCCAATCGTTATTGGTCGGCCTTTTTACTCGGTATTACCTTTAGCTTCGGTTGGACGCCTTGTATTGGTCCTGTTTTGAGTTCTGTTTTAGCGCTTGCGGCTTCTGGAGGAAATGGCGCTTGGCAAGGAGCTATCTATACTCTTATTTACACTCTGGGGATGGCCATTCCTTTCTTGCTTTTGGCTCTAGCTTCAGGTGTAGTAATGCCTTATTTTAGTAAAATTAAACGTCATATGATGCTACTGAAGAAAATTGGTGGTTTCCTCATTATTTTAATGGGAATTTTGTTACTATTAGGACAAGTAAATGTTCTAGCTGGAATTTTTGAATAAAGGAGAAAAAGATGAAAAAAGTAATGTTTGCTGGCTTAAGCCTCTTGTCATTAGTCGTATTGCTAGCCTGTGGTGAGGAAGAGACTAAAAAGACTCAAGCTCCACAACAATCCCCAAAACAACAGCAACAAACGACTGTACAACAAATTGCTGTTGGGAAAGAGGCTCCAGATTTCACCTTGCAATCTATGGATGGTAAAGAAGTTAAATTATCTGATTATAAGGGGAAAAAAGTCTACTTGAAGTTTTGGGCTTCATGGTGTGGTCCATGTAAGAAAAGTATGCCTGAGTTGATGGAATTAGCGGCGAAACCAGATCGTGATTTCGAAATTCTTAGTGTCATTGCACCAGGAATTCAAGGTGAAAAAACTGTTGAGCAATTCCCACAATGGTTCCAAGATCAAGGTTATAAGGATATCCCAGTTCTTTATGATACCAAAGCAACCACCTTCCAAGCTTATCAAATTCGAAGCATTCCTACAGAATATCTAATTGACAGTCAAGGAAAGATTGGAAAGATACAATTTGGTGTTATCAGTAATGCGGATGCAGAAGCAGCTTTTAAAGAAATGAACTAGAATAGATAAAAATCTGATTACAAGAGAGTAGTCAGATTTTTTTAGATAATTATTTTATAAATATTCACAATTCTCCTATATTTATGGTAAAATAGAATCATCATTTTATTTTGGAGTCAAAGATGAATATATTTAGAACAAAGAATGTTAGTTTGGATAAAACGGAGATGCACAGGCATTTGAAGTTATGGGATTTGATTTTGTTAGGTATCGGAGCCATGGTAGGGACAGGTGTCTTTACTATAACAGGTACTGCAGCCGCAACTCTAGCGGGTCCAGCGCTAGTGATTTCAATCGTCATTTCTGCCTTGTGTGTGGGATTATCAGCCCTCTTTTTTGCAGAATTTGCTTCACGAGTACCCGCTACAGGTGGTGCCTACAGTTATCTCTATGCTATTTTAGGAGAATTCCCAGCCTGGTTGGCTGGCTGGTTAACCATGATGGAATTCATGACAGCCATATCAGGTGTGGCTTCGGGGTGGGCAGCTTATTTTAAAGGGTTGCTCTCTCAATACGGGATAGCCCTTCCTCAGGCTTTAAATGGTACCTTTAATCCTCAAGAAGGGACATTTGTTGATTTATTGCCTATTCTTGTCTTGGTTCTAGTTACTTCGCTTGTTTTACTAAATGCCAAGGCAGCCTTACGCTTTAATTCAATTCTAGTTATTTTGAAATTTTCTGCTTTAGCTCTCTTTGTTTTAGTAGGAATCTGGCATATCAAGCTTGATAACTGGAGTAATTTTGCTCCCTATGGTTTTGGACAAATCTATGGTGCTAGTACTGGTATTATGGCTGGTGCATCCTTGATGTTCTTTGGTTTTTTGGGATTTGAATCCATCTCTATGGCTGTAGATGAAGTCAAGACTCCTCAAAAAAATATTCCTAGAGGGATTGTCTTATCGCTTTCTATCGTAACCATTCTATATGCCTTGGTTACTCTTGTTTTGACTGGTGTTGTCCATTATAGCCATCTAAATGTCGATGATGCCGTTGCCTTTGCTCTTCGCAGCGTTGGGATTAGTTGGGTAGCCAACTATGTGTCATTAGTGGCTATCTTGACCTTGATTACGGTTTGTATCTCGATGACCTATGCCCTATCTCGTATGATTTACAGTTTAGCGCGTGACGGCTTGATGCCTGCTGCCTTTAAAGAACTGACCAAAACAAGCAAGATACCAAAAAATGCTACTATCTTGACAGGTCTAGCTTCAGCAGTAGCAGCAGGAATGTTCCCTCTTGCTAGTATTGCAGCCTTCTTAAATATTTGTACCTTAGCCTACTTGATTATGCTGGCCTATGGTTTGATTCGATTACGGAGAGAAAAGGGGATGCCCAAAGCAGGAGAATTTAAAACACCACTGGTACCCTTATTACCGATTTTATCAATCATCATTTGTTTATCCTTTATGTTGCAGTATAATATGGAAACCTGGATTGCTTTCCTAGTTGCATTGTTGATAGGAAGTATCATTTACTTTACTTATGGTTATAAGCATTCTACCATAGAAGAATAATACTCTTCGAAAATCTCTTCAAACCACGTCAGCTTCGCCTTGCCGTATGTATGGTTACTGACTTCGTCAGTTTCATCTACAACCTCAAAAACATGTTTTGAGCTGACTTCGTCAGTTTCATCTACAACCTCAAAAACATGTTTTGAGCTGACTTCGTCAGTTTCATCTACAACCTCAAAACAGTGTTTTGAGCTGACTTCGTCAGTTTCATCTACAACCTCAAAAACATGTTTTGAGCTGACTTCGTCAGTTTCATCTACAACCTCAAAAACATGTTTTGAGCTGACTTCGTCAGTTTCATCTACAACCTCAAAACAGTGTTTTGAGCAGCCTGCGGCTAGCTTCCTAATTTGCTCTTTGATTTTCATTGAGTATATAAAGTGAGAATCTGTTGAGTTATTGAAACTCAACAGATTTTTATATGTGAAAGAAATTTCAAATTTTTTCTAAAAATAGCTTGACAGATTAAATTTTTAGGAGTAGAATGTTTACCAGTTAATTAAATAGTTAAGGAGTTATCTATGAAGAAAAAAAGTTTATTTTTAGTATTGTTAAGTATCTTTCTTTTGTGTTTAAGTGCTTGTGGTCAAAAGGAAAGCCAGACAGGAAAAGGGATGAAAATTGTAACCAGTTTTTATCCTATCTATGCTATGGTCAAGGAAGTATCTGGTGACTTGAATGATGTTCGAATGATTCAGTCAAGTAGCGGTATTCACTCCTTTGAACCTTCAGCAAATGATATCGCGGCCATCTATGATGCAGATGTCTTTGTTTACCATTCTCATACGCTCGAATCTTGGGCAGGAAGTCTAGATCCCAATCTTAAAAAATCCAAAGTTAAGGTTTTAGAGGCTTCAGAGGGAATGACTTTAGACCGCGTCCCAGGGCTAGAAGATGTGGAAGCAGGGGATGGAGTTGATGAAAAAACGCTCTATGACCCTCACACTTGGCTAGATCCTGAAAAAGCCGGCGAAGAAGCCCAGATTATCGCTGATAAACTTTCAGAGGTGGATAGTGAGCATAAAGAAACTTATCAAAAAAATGCTCAAGCCTTTATCAAAAAAGCCCAGGAATTGACTAAGAAATTCCAGCCTAAATTTGAAAAAGCGACTCAGAAAACTTTTGTAACACAACATACAGCCTTTTCTTATCTTGCTAAGCGATTTGGACTCAATCAACTTGGTATTGCAGGTATCTCTCCTGAACAAGAACCAAGTCCACGACAACTAACAGAAATTCAGGAATTTGTTAAAACCTATAAGGTTAAAACGATTTTTACAGAAAGTAATGCTTCTTCAAAAGTAGCTGAAACTCTTGTCAAATCAACAGGTGTGGGTCTTAAAACTTTGAATCCTTTAGAGGCAGACCCACAAAATGACAAGACTTATCTAGAAAATCTTGAAGAAAATATGAGTGTTCTAGCAGAAGAATTGAAATGAGGAAAGAATGAAAATTAATAAAAAATATGTAGCAGGTTCAGTGGCAGTTCTTGCCCTAAGTGTTTGTTCCTACGAGCTTGGTCGTTACCAAGCTGGTCAAGTTAAGAAAGATTCTAATCGAGTTGCTTATATAGATGGTGATCAGGCTGGTCAAAAGGCAGAAAATTTGACACCAGATGAAGTTAGTAAAAGAGAAGGAATCAACGCAGAACAAATTGTCATCAAGATTACGGATCAAGGTTATGTGACCTCTCATGGAGACCATTATCATTACTATAATGGCAAGGTTCCTTATGATGCTATTATCAGTGAAGAACTCCTCATGAAAGATCCGAATTATCAGTTGAAGGATTCAGATATTGTCAATGAAATCAAGGGTGGTTATGTGATTAAGGTAGACGGGAAATACTATGTTTACCTTAAAGATGCGGCTCATGCGGACAATATTCGGACAAAAGAAGAGATTAAACGTCAGAAGCAGGAACATAGTCATAATCATAATGCAAGCACAGATAATGCTGTTGCTGCAGCCAGAGCCCAAGGACGTTATACAACGGATGATGGTTATATCTTTAATGCATCTGATATCATTGAGGACACGGGTGATGCTTATATCGTTCCTCATGGCAATCACTTCCACTATATTCCTAAGAGTGACTTATCTGCCAGTGAATTAGCTGCAGCCCAAGCCTTCTTATCTGGAAAAGGCGGTCAATTAAGTACGGTTGAATATCGTTCTAGCAGAGCTGAAACAAGATCTAGTGTGAGAACGAGTCAAGCTGAGACACCTCAAAATCCTGCAACAGATTCTGAAAGTCAAAGTGAGGATTTAGCTAGCCTCCTTCAAGAATTGTATGCTTTGCCACTTAGCGAACGACACGTGGAGTCTGATGGCTTGGTATTTGACCCAGCACAGATTACAAAACGTACTGCAAATGGTGTGGCAGTGCCTCACGGGGATCATTTCCATTTCATTCCTTATTCGCAAATGTCACCGCTGGAAGAAAAATTGGCTCGAAATCTACCAATTGGAGGTCAGCCAGTTCAAAGTCATTCTGATAATACGAAACCAAGCAGTCCTGATAAAACAAGTTCAATACCAAGTTCAACCATTAAACCAAACTTTAATCTCAATACGCAGGCATCAAATCGAGGAACTGGAGGAGCCTATACAACGGATGATGGGTATGTCTTTAGTCCGACAGATGTGATTGAAGATACAGGTGATGCTTTTGTTGTACCGCATGGCAATCATTTCCACTATATTCCTAAGAGTGATTTGTCAGCAGGAGAATTGGCTGCTGCCCAAGCTTATTGGAATGGTAAACAGGGTTCTCATTCTTCTACAAGTTCAAGTAAACCAAGTAGTGATAATTCTAAGCCAGCTCAACCAAGTTTGACAGAGACACCAAACCTGACTGTCACCCCAACATATCATCAAAATCAAGGGGAAGATATTCCAACACTTTTAAGTGAATTGTATGCCAAACCTTTATCAGAACGACATGTGGAATCTGATGGCTTAGTCTTTGATCCAGCACAAATCATCAAACGTACAGCTAATGGTGTAGCAGTGCCCCACGGGGATCATTATCACTTTATTCCTTATTCACAAATGTCTGATTTAGAGCAGAAGATTGCTAGAATTATTCCGTTAAAAGGGCAAAATGGATTAAATCAAATTGGTACAGATATTAAACCTGTAGTATCAAAAGAAGTAGTACATAAGTTCTTAGGACAACCTATCAAAGCATATGGAAAAGGTTTAGATGGTAAGCCTTATGATACGAGTGATGGATATATATTTACCAAAGATTCAATTGATTCTGTTGATAAATCAGGTGTTATTGCTAAACACGGAGATCATTTCCATTATATGGGATATGGTGAATTAGAACAATTCGAATTGGATGAGGTTGCTAAATGGATTCAAGAGACTGGTAAAAATCCAGCTGACATAGTTTCTTCAGTTCACTCACATGAGAAAGAAAAACCAAAGTTTGATTATAAAAAAGTAACTAGTAAAGTTTCTAGAAATAGTAAAGTTGGTTATATAATTAATGAAGGTGGTAAAGATTATTTTTATTCACGTGAAGAACTTGATCTTACTCAAATAGCTTTTTCTGAGCAGGAACTAATGCTTAAAGATAAAGATAATTATCGTTATGATATTGTAGAAACAGAAGTTAAACCAAAATTAGCTGTGGATGTATCTAGCTTGCCTATGCATGCAGCGAATACTACATATGATACTGGAAGTTCCTTCATTATTCCACATATCGATCACATTCATGTCGTACCATATTCTTGGTTAAGTAGTGATCAAATAGCAACAATAAAATATGTAATGCAGCATCCTGATGTGCGTCCTGAAGTTTGGTCAAAACCAGGTCATGATGATGCTGGATCTGTTATTGCTAATGTAACTCCTCTTGAAAAACGTCCTGGAATGCAGAACTGGCAAATTATCCATTCTGCGGAAGAAGTACAGAAAGCACTTAAAGAAGGCAAGTTTGCAACTCCTGATGGATATATTTTTGATCCTCAGGATGTATTGGCGAAGGGAACTTATATTTGGGCAGATAAATCTTTCAGTATTCCAAAAGCTAATGGTGATTCATTGAGAAGTATCAATCAGTCTGATTTATCAGAGAAAGAGTGGAAACAAGCTCAAGAGTTGATAGCTAAAAGAAATGAAGGAAAAGAAACACCAAATGGTTCTTCTAATTCGCATCTAGTTTCTTCAGATAAGAAATCGGAAACAAAGAAAGATGCAACGGATTCAAATAAAGTTGATGAACAACCAAAGGATAATAAATCTCAAAATGAGGCAGATGCAACTAGCAGCAATCCTTCAGTAGAAAAAGATGGTGAAGAAGAAAAATCACATACAGAAAATAAAGCAGATGACTATGATGATATACCGGATTATGGATTAGATAAAGCTACTTTAAAAGATCATATAAATCAAATAGTGAAAATTGCTCAAATTGATCCTAAATATCTTATTTTTTCATCAGAAGGTGTTCAATTTTATAATAAGAATGGGGATTTAGTAACTTATGATATTAAAACTCTTAAGCAAATAAAAGCTTAGAATATTTTGACTAATGATAAACTAGTTGAAAGGATATTGTTCTATTTTTGGATAGAATAATGTCCTTTTATTTTTTAATAGATAGTTGAAATTTCCGGTCATAAAAATGAAGAAAGGATTATTAAAGTAATAATTTTATTCTCACTCACTAAAATTTCTTGACAGGTAAACTTAAAAAAGGTAAACTATTTACTGGTTAATTAATTGGTTAAATAACCAATTTAGAAAACTATTTAATCAAGTAAAGGAAGTTAAGAAAAAGCTTCATCATTTATTGAAATGAGGGATTTATGAAATTCAGTAAAAAGTATATAGCAGCCGGATCAGCTGTTATCGTGTCCTTGAGCCTATGTGCTTATGCGCTAAATCAGCATCGTTCACAGGAAAATAAGGACAACAATCGTGTCTCTTATGTGGATGGCAGTCAGTCAAGTCAGAAAAGTGAAAACTTGACACCAGATCAGGTTAGCCAGAAAGAAGGAATTCAGGCTGAGCAAATTGTAATCAAAATTACAGATCAGGGTTATGTAACGTCACACGGTGATCACTATCATTACTATAATGGGAAAGTTCCTTATGATGCCCTCTTTAGTGAAGAACTCCTGATGAAGGATCCAAACTACCAACTTAAGGATGGAGATATTGTCAATGAGGTCAAGGGTGGTTATATCATCAAGGTCGATGGAAAATATTATGTCTACCTGAAAGATGTAGCTCATGCTGATAATGTTCGAACTAAAGATGAAATCAACCGTCAAAAACAAGAACATGTCAAAGATAATGAGAAGGTTAGCTCTGATGTTGCTGTAGCAAGGTCTCAGGGACGCTATACGACAGATGATGGTTATGTCTTTAATCCAGCTGATATTATCGAAGATACGGGTGATGCTTATATCGTTCCTCACGGAGGACACTATCATTTCATTCCTAAGAGTGATCTTTCAGTTGGTGAATTAGTTGCAGCAAAATCTTATTTATCTGGCAATAGTTCAGCGCTTACTCAAACCTTGTCATTAACGGCGAATAATGGTGTTTCTGCTGATGATGGTTATGTTTTTAACCCTAATGATATTGTTAGAGATACTGGCGATGCTTATATTGTACGACATGGGGACCACTATCACTATATTCCTAAATCATCTCTTAACAATCATCAATCACAATCTAACACTCCAAGCTTAGAAAGTCCTTCTAATTCTACAACAAAAAATCCGTTACCACATGTTCATCATGAAGAAGAACATGATCACGGCTTTGATGCTAATCGTATTATTGCGGAGGATGAGCAAGGATTTATCATGAGTCACGGTGACCACAATCATTACTTCTTCAAGAAGGCTTTGACTGCTGATCAAATCAAGGCAGCACAAGACCACTTGAAAGGTGCAAATACAGCAACACCAAATCCAGCTCATGATGACGATCACGATGAAGATCATCATGGACACCATCATGGTGAAGACCATGATCACGGTTTTGATGCCGATCGTGTCATTAGTGAGGATGAACAAGGCTTTGTCATGAGTCACGGTGATCACAATCATTACTTCTTCAAGAAGGATTTGACAGCTGAGCAAATTAAGGAAGCTCAGGATCATTTGAAAGCACATCATGATGCAGAGCCTGTAAAACCTCTTGCTAAAACGGTAGAGTCTTTCTCAAGAGATGCTAGTGATGAAGAAAAGATTGCTTACATTTCTAAGACCTACGGTGTTCCACTTGAAGCGATTAGAATTTCAAACGGATTCTTTGTCTTTGGAAATCCAGACCAAGCCTACGATCCGACTCATATCCATCCCTACGCTGTTCGTAAGGAACACGTTCGTTTGCCACTCCAAACTGGCAATCCAGAACTTGATTTCCTAAACGAACTCTATACGACGGCTTTGAGAGATGGCGTGTCTCCGTATAGCTTACAGGTAGAAAATGGTAGTTTTGTGATTCCTCATGGTGACCACAATCACTACATCAAGGTTCAAACCAAGGGCTATGAAGTAGCCTTGAAAAACAAGATTCCAGCTCTTCAATCTAACTACCAACCTGGAGCTTTTGATGAGAAGGCAGTCTTGGAAAAAGTAGATCAACTTCTAGCTGATAGCAGAAGCATCTACAAAGACAAGCCTATCGAACAAAGACAGATTGAGTTAGCCTTAGGTCAGTTTACTGAGAACATGAAGAAACTGGCAACTAACTCTACAGCAGGTTATCTTGCAACCCTTGATCTCTTTGATAAGCAATATATCCATATTGATGAAAGTGTCAAACCTGTTGAAACAAGTGCTTTAGATAAGAAATATCAGGCCTTGATTGATAAAATCAATACACTGGATACAGACTCTTATGGACTTCCTAAGAAAGACCTTCTCGTTCGACTCCAAGAAGCTAAATTGGCTAAAGATGAGGCTGCTTTAGTAGCGGTTGAATCACAACTTCAAGCTCTTCAAGACTTTAATGATCGAACAGGTGTTACAACTGTAGAATACATCAAGTACTTCTACGAACACGTAAATGACGGTCGTTTGAGTGATGAACTTCGAAACAAAGTAGCTCAGTTGACTTGGACTTTGTATCAATCTCAATCCTTCCTTAAGGCAGCAGAATTGAACAAATTATTCCCAAGTATCTATCAGGCAAAACAAGAAGTGGAAGAAGCTTTGAAAGCTCAGCCAACTACTGCGAAATCAAGTCAGACAGTTCTAGATACTGAAAAAGTTGATAATCAAAGTGCCAAGACAGCTATTTATGGTTTCTTGAAAGAATTGTATGGAGACTTTATGCCTGAAGAGCATGTCAATCATGTCAGCAAGGATCAAGTAGAAAATCTCTTGAGCAAGGCAACTCAACTCTTAGAGCAAATCCAAGAAGAAGGAATCAGACAATCCTTGGGAGAAGAAGTAGAAAATCTCAAAGCTGCTACAAACAAAGCTGATGCAGACTTGGATGAAGTAAACAGTCAGGTGAAAGATGTCTTGACTCGTATCGCTAGCGCCCTTCAACAAGAGAAAGAAAATGCTGAGCAAGACCCTCAGACACTAGTACTCTATCAAAAACTCTACGATATTCTCATGTCGCTTCACGCTTACTTAGAAAACAATAAGGGTTCTGATGCCGACTTTGATAAGGTGGATGCATTACTAGATCAACTTTCTGCTAAGAGTAAGGATAAAGCTGCTTTACTTGAATTGACAAAAGCTATTCTAGTCTTGAATCAAGAAATCAAGTCAAAATCAAGTGCGAGTGAAGAAGAAACTCCAGCAACAAATGCCGAAGCAAATGGTGATAACACCAGTGCTGAGAACCAACCAAACGTAGCTGCAGAATCAAATAGTGAAACTGCAAGCGACGAAAACAAACCAAGCAACACAACAGATTCTAAACCTGCTGAATCATCTTCAGAAAAGGAAACAACAGAATCTACAACAAGTACTGGAAATCAAGAAAAACCAGCAGAATAAAAAGAAAGGCGAAGTAGCTGAGCTACCTCGTCTTTTAGTCTTTATAAGTTACGATACCAATGATGGTATCAACTGCACGTTCCATAGTCTGAAGGCTAACATATTCAAAACGTCCATGCATGTTTTCGCCACCAGCAAAGATATTAGGTGTTGGGATTCCCATAAAGGAAATCTTAGAGCCGTCTGTCCCTCCACGGATTGGTTCGATAATAGGAGTGATACCCAGATCTTCCATAACGGCTTTAGCAATGGCAATTGGAGTCATATCTTTTTCAATGACTTCTTTCATATTGTAGTACTGATCTGTTAAGTTTAGGGTGACACGATTACTACCAAGTTCTTCATTCATCTTATCAGCGATTGACTGCATAGCTACTTTACGCGCTTCAAAGGCATCTTTTTCAAAATCACGAATGATGTAGCTTGCACGCGCCTCTTCAACGCTTCCAGCCACATCCATAAGATGATAGAAACCTTGGTAGCCATCAGTTAACTCAGGTCGGTCATTCTCTGGAAGTTGATTGTGAAAATCAATTGCTAGCTGAAGGGCGTTGACCATTTGCCCTTTGGCAGTACCAGGGTGGACATTACGTCCTTGGAAATGCAATTCAGCACCTGCTGCTGAAAAGGTCTCGTACTGAAGTTCACCTAGTGGGCCACCATCAACTGTGTAGGCAAAATCAACATCAAAATCTTCTGCATCAAATTTATTAGCACCAACACCGATTTCTTCATCTGGACCAAAACCAACACGAATCTCACAGTGTTTGATTTCAGGATGGGCAGTCAGACATTCAATGGCAGTCATAATCTCAGCAATTCCTGACTTGTCATCAGCTCCTAGCAAGGTTGTTCCATCGGTTGTGATGAGCGTTTGTCCTGGATATTTCTCAAGACTCTTGAAGTCGGCTGGATCGAGTTTAAAACCAGAATTTCCTAGTTCAATCACGCCCCCATCGTAGTTGTCAATTACCTGTGGATTGACTCCTTCGGCATTAAAGTCAGCAGTATCCATGTGGGAGATGAAGCCAATCTTACGTGTTAAAGATGGATCATTGGCTGGTAAGGTCCCAATTGCAAAACCATTTGGTAGATAATAAACATTTTGTAATCCAACACGTTTCATTTCAGGAATAAGAACATTTGTAGCAAAATCTACCTGACTCTGCGTACTTGGAGTAGTAGTAGAGTGTTCATCAGAGCGCGTGTTGACCTTAACGTAGGTCAAGAAGCGGTCCAAGAGATTTGGATAAGTCATAAAAAAACTCCTTTTGAATTCATTTTTTCCATTGTATCATAGAAAAGAGAGAAAAACAAAAGACTGAAGTTAGGGAAATTCACTATGTTGGCGTTTACTTATTAACGAATTAATGATAAAATAAACTTGATAAAAATATCACAAGGAAGCAGTTATGAAAAAAGCAATTTTAATGATGACATTCGGTTCGCCAGAAGAGATTACCTTTGAAGGTGTGGCTGATTTTTTCACAAATATTCGTCGCGGAGTGAGACCTCAAGACCACGAGATTCAAACACTCTATGATAATTATGTACTTATTGGAGGTACGCCTCTGCAAAGAATTACCCGTGAAGAGGTTGCCTTAGTAGAAGCTAGACTGGGGAATGAGTATAGTGTTTATTTTGCTAATAAGTTTTCTAGACCTTTTATCCCAGATGTGATTGGTCAGATGGAAGCAGACGGAATCGAGCAATGTATTTGTTTGATTTTGGAGCCTCATTATTCTTTTTACTCTGTCATGGGTTATGAGAAATTTTTAGAAAGCAAGCAAATTCAATTTTTGGTCATTAAGGACTGGTATCAAGAAGAAGCGCTCTTAAACTATTGGGCAGATGAAATTGCTAAGATTTTAAAAGAAGAAGTAAAGCAGGATAGCTTTAAAGTCATCTTTTCAGCCCACAGTGTGCCCATTTTTGCCTTGGATTTTGGTGATCCTTATATCGATCAAATTTTTGAAAATAGCAAGCTAGTCGCTGAAAAACTAGGGTTGAGTTCTGAACAATATACTAACACTTGGCAAAGTGAAAGTGATATCGGGATTCCATGGATTAAGCCAGATGTCTTGGAATATCTTAGAGAACAGAAAGAACATCCAGACCATTATATTTTTGTTCCTATCAGTTTTATCAGTGAGCATATTGAAGTCTTGTTTGACAACGATGTGGAATGTTATGAGTTGTGTCAGGAATTTGGGGTAAACTATCATCGTCCACCAATGCCAAATACAGATTCTCGTTTGATTGATGCCTTAGTTAATACAGTTAGAGCTAATGAACATCAAGAATTTAAGGAATTTCTCCCAGAAGAAGAAACCTTTGATGAGTTAGTTCCTTCAGATGAGACTAAAAACATTTTGGCTGAATCTGAAGATTTACAAATGCCGGAATTTGTGAAAAAACTGATTGAGAAAAAAGGTCGTGAAAATGTTAAGATGCCTTATCTTATCAAGAAAATGCTTGAGAAAGCAGGCAAGTTACCGAAAGTGTAAAGAAAAAAGGATTTAGCTTTGTGCTAGATCCTTTTAAATGATTATTTTTTCTCAAGAAGAGCTTTGATTTCTTGAAGTACTTCCAACTCAGTTGGACCAGCTGGAGCTTCCTCAGCAGCTTCTTCTTTCTTAGTAAGGCTTTGAGCTTTTTCAATACCTTTGATAACGAAGAAGAGAACAGTACCGATAACTAGGAAGTTGATAACAGCACTCAAGAATTTACCATATGTAACACCATTCCAAGCAAGCTCAGCGATGTTTTGTACTTTCGCAGCTTCCAAGGCTGGATTCAAAATAAGTGGAGTGATGATATCGTTAACAAGTGATGTAACGATTGCACCAAAAGCAGAGGCAATGATCACACCGACAGCAAGGTCAACAACATTACCACGAAGCAAAAATGCTTTAAGATCTTTTAACATTTTCATTTTACCTTTCAAAAAATTTTTACTCTTCATTATATATTAATTAATAAGTTCTTGCAAGCTATATGCTCAGGAATTTTATTTTTTAAAAATAAAAACCTTACTAAAAATATAATTAAGGATAATTATCAATAATTGTGCAAGGACTGCTTCGATTGCGTTGATTTTATCAATATTTTCATTTACGAATTGTCCTATAATATGAGGAAACTGGCTTACAAAGAGAAAAGTAAGGAGCAAGTCTAACAGAAAAGTAGAAAGGCGGGCAAGAGAAAATTTCACTAGACGCTTAGGCCAATTCTTCCTAGCTTGCTTAAATACAATTGTATCATTTGTAATAAATGCAAAAAGGATACCAATAATATTTGCCAGGGCAGTAGCAAGGAGTTCTTGATGACTTAGTTGATAAATGACTAGTCGTGAGAGAATCGAAACTAGAGTTGTTGCAAGGCCAAAAAAGAGATAGGCTAAGATTTCATTGTTAAAAAATTTTTGAATAGGAATTTTCATGGTTTAAGTATAGCATAAAGCAGGCTATTGTGCTATACTAATAAGGTTGAATAAAGCAACCCTTGGTGCTTAGCTTCTTTCACCAAGCATATTACACGCGGATAACCCGCTAAAGGAGAAAAGATGAAAAAATTAACTATTCGTGATGTTGCAGATATTGCAATCGTCGCTGCTATCTATGTCGTTTTGACTGTCACACCGCCCCTAAATGCCATTAGCTATGGTGCTTATCAGTTCCGTATTTCAGAAATGATGAATTTTATGGCTTTTTACAATCCCAAGTACATCATCGGAGTTACCATCGGTTGTATGATTGCCAATTTCTTTAGTTTCGGACTGCTAGATGTCTTTGTTGGTGGTGGATCAACCTTAGTATTCCTCAGTCTAGGTGTTTGGCTTTTTGCAAAATACAGCAAAGATTACCTTTTTAATGGATTAATTCGAAAAGATCATTTCTTCTTTTCAATCCTCTTTTCAATTTCCATGTTTACCATCGCTGCAGAGTTGAATATTGTAGCGCAATTACCATTTTTCCTTACTTGGTTTACAACAGGAGTTGGTGAATTTGCTTCATTGATTATTGGAGCGATTATCATTGGAAAAATTGGTCGTCGAATCGATTTAAGCAAATAGAATTAGACAAGCTGGGCAGTCATTACCTGGCTTTTTCTTATGGAAAATTTCTAAGGAAACTTGACAAGTTTTTCTAACTATAGTATACTTTTTAAGTAAGCTGATTTAGCTCAGTTGGCAGAGCGCATCCATGGTAAGGATGAGGTCGCCGGTTCAATCCCGGCAATTAGCATTAAATAGACAGAAAAGCCCTTGATTTACAAGGGTTTTTGTTATGTCTGCCCCAAATTTTTCAAAGATGTTTCTTATGCACCTGTGTAAATAAAATCAAAGAGTTTTGTCTGTTGACAAAAGTCATTCTCTTTAGTAGAATAGTAGATGCGATGAGTCGATAGGTAGTCTTCGGGCTACTATTGAGCATAAGGAGGTCATAACGCAGGAGCGGACCTTGATGAGTTGTGTGAACCTGCTCATCACATGAAGATGCCTCTTAGTCCCTGGTCTAGCGACCGGGGATTTTTATTTTCTAAAAAATGATGAAAATGCTTTGCAATTCATGGAAAAAGTAGTATAATACATCTATTATAGAAATTTTTAGAAAATTCCGAAAGAGGTTATTTATGGGATATACAGTTGCTGTAGTCGGCGCGACAGGTGCTGTCGGAGCTCAGATGATAAAAATGTTGGAAGAATCTACACTTCCAATTGATAAAATTCGTTTACTTGCTTCTGCACGTTCAGCAGGTAAGACATTGAAATTTAAAGATCAAGATATTACGATTGAAGAAACGACTGAAACAGCTTTTGAAGGAGTTGATATTGCTCTCTTTTCAGCAGGTGGTTCTACATCAGCTAAGTATGCACCATACGCAGTTAAAGCTGGGGCGGTGGTAGTCGATAACACATCTTACTTCCGTCAAAATCCAGATGTTCCTTTGGTTGTTCCAGAGGTCAATGCTCACGCACTTGATGCCCATAACGGAATTATTGCCTGCCCTAACTGTTCGACAATCCAAATGATGGTGGCGCTTGAGCCAGTTCGTCAAAAATGGGGCTTGGATCGTATCATTGTTTCAACTTACCAAGCAGTCTCTGGTGCTGGTATGGGAGCGATTCTTGAAACACAACGTGAACTTCGTGAAGTATTGAATGATGGAGTGAAACCACGTGATTTGCATGCGGAAATCTTACCTTCGGGTGGTGACAAGAAACATTATCCTATCGCCTTTAACGCTCTTCCACAAATCGATGTCTTCACTGACAATGATTATACTTACGAAGAGATGAAGATGACTAAGGAAACTAAGAAAATCATGGAAGATGATAGCATTGCAGTTTCAGCAACATGTGTGCGCATCCCAGTCTTGTCAGCTCACTCTGAGTCTGTTTACATCGAAACAAAAGAAGTGGCTCCAATCGAAGAAGTCAAAGCAGCTATCGCGGCCTTCCCAGGGGCTGTTCTTGAAGATGATGTAGCTCATCAAATCTATCCGCAAGCCATCAATGCAGTAGGTTCACGTGATACCTTTGTTGGTCGTATCCGTAAAGACTTGGATGCTGAAAAAGGAATCCATATGTGGGTTGTTTCAGATAACCTTCTCAAAGGTGCTGCTTGGAACTCAGTGCAGATTGCAGAAACTCTTCATGAACGTGGATTGGTTCGTTCAACAGCTGAATTGAAATTTGAATTAAAATAGTCATATCGTTTAGGAGTTCAGATGAACTCCTTCTTTGAAATAGAGAGGTGTTTTCATGTCTTATCAAGATTTAAAAGAGTGTAAAATCATCACGGCCTTCATTACCCCCTTCCACGAGGATGGCTCCATCAACTTTGATGCCATTCCAGCCTTGATTGAGCATTTATTGGCCCATCACACAGACGGAATTCTTCTAGCTGGAACGACTGCCGAGAGTCCAACTTTGACCCACGATGAGGAGTTGGAACTCTTTGCGGCTGTACAAAAGATTGTCAATGGACGTGTTCCTTTGATTGCGGGTGTAGGTACCAATGATACGCGTGACTCGATCGAGTTTGTCAAAGAAGTAGCAGAATTTGGCGGTTTCGCAGCTGGACTTGCTATCGTACCTTACTACAACAAACCTTCTCAAGAAGGAATGTACCAGCACTTTAAGGCCATTGCAGACGCTTCGGACCTACCAATTATTATCTATAACATTCCAGGGCGTGTGGTTGTCGAATTAACTCCAGAAACCATGCTTCGTTTGGCTGACCATCCAAATATCATCGGTGTCAAAGAATGTACCAGCTTGGCAAATATGGCTTACTTGATTGAGCACAAGCCAGAAGAGTTCTTGGTCTATACTGGTGAGGATGGAGATGCTTTCCATGCCATGAACCTTGGTGCGGACGGGGTTATTTCTGTTGCCTCTCATACAAATGGAGATGAGATGCACGAAATGTTCACTGCCATTGCAGAAAGCGATATGAAAAAAGCAGCGGCTATTCAGCGTAAATTCATTCCTAAAGTCAATGCCCTCTTCTCTTATCCAAGTCCTGCTCCTGTTAAGGCAGTTCTGAACTATATGGGATTTGAAGCTGGACCAACTCGTCTACCTCTTGTTCCAGCACCAGAAGAAGATGCCAAACGCATTATCAAGGTTGTTGTAGATGGCGACTACGAAGCAACCAAGGCAACTGTAACCGGGGTCTTAAGACCAGATTACTAATAAATACAATAAAATCCATGACCGCAAGAAGGATCATGGATTTTTCTTATTTTCCTAAACAGAATTGGCTAAAGAGTTGGGTAATGAGTTCATCTGGCGCAGCATCCCCAGTGATTTCTCCGAGGATTTCCCAAGTACGAGTCAAGTCAACTTGAAGCAAGTCAACTGGCATACCTAGTTCAAGACCTTCGTTAACAGCTTGTAGGCTTTCAACGGCCTTTTCAATCAAGGAAATGTGACGGGCATTAGACAAGTAGGTAGCATCTTGCTCAACCAAACCAGCATTTTCAAAGAAGAGGTTGTTGATTCTCTCTTCAATCTTATCGATGTTTTGGTTTTTAAGAACTGAAATGCGGATGACATCTTCAGGAAGTTCTGAAGTTTCAATCGCTTCAGGAAGATCAGTTTTGTTAAGCAGAATAATGCGATTAGTATCTTGGCTGATTTCTAAGAGTTGACGATCTTGGGCGGTCAGTGATTCACTGGCATTTAGCACTAGTAGCACTAAGTCAGCTTCTTTGAGGGCTTTTTTCGAACGCTCAACCCCGATTTGTTCTACGATGTCATCCGTTTCACGAATACCAGCTGTATCAATCAATTTGAGAGGGACACCGTTGATATTGACGTATTCTTCGATGACATCTCGAGTAGTACCAGCAATGTCTGTAACGATAGCCTTGTCCTCACGCAAGAGGTTGTTGAGAAGGCTGGATTTCCCAACGTTGGGACGGCCGATGATGGCAGTAGAAATACCTTCACGGAGGATTTTACCGCGACGAGCTGTCCTAAGCAGATTGGTTAACAATTGCTCAAACTCCATAGTTTTCTCACGGACAACAGCAGTAGTAGCTTCCTCAACATCGTCATACTCAGGATAATCAATATTAACCTCGACTTGGGCAAGTGTATTGAGGATTTCTTGGCGAGTATTGTTAATCAGGTCTGAAAGGGAACCATCTAGTTGTTTGACAGCAATGTTCATGGCCTTGTCAGTCTTGGCACGGATGATATCCATTACCGCCTCAGCCTGTGTCAAGTCTACACGTCCGTTTAGAAAGGCCCGTTTAGTAAATTCACCAGGTTCAGCCAACCGAGCTCCTTCACGGATAGCCAGCTGGAGAATTTCATTGGTCACCGCAATCCCACCGTGGGTGTTGATCTCGATAATATCCTCACGAGTGAAGGTCTTTGGAGACTTCATAGCCCCAACCATAACCTCGTCCATAACCTTACCAGTTTGAGGGTCAACGATGTGACCGTAGTTAAGAGTGTGGCTAGCAACCTGATTCAAGTCTTTTCCTTTAAAAATCTTTTGCGCAATGGCAAAACTTTCTGTTCCGCTCAAGCGGACAATACCAATGGCTCCTTCGCCTAGTGGAGTCGAGATAGCAGCGATGGTATCAAATTCACGTGTAATCATAATGTTTCCTTTAATAGCTCTTTTCTTGGAATATTCCAAGTCTCTTTTCAAATTGTAACAAATTTAGACTATTTCTTCAATGGATGCTACTTGGAGATTGAAAAAGCCTAAGCAATTCTGCTTAAGCCAGCTTATTTGGTGCGCATTTCCCCTTGTGGGAAGTAAGTTCCTTCTGGCATGTCGTTGATGATGACATGGACAGCAGATTGAGGGGCTCCAGTGTTGCGGACGACCGCTTCCGTTACTTCCTTAGCTAGAGCTTTCTTTTGCTCGAGCGTGCGTCCTTCAAATAAATCGATGCGTACAAATGGCATAATAGCTTCCTCCACTAGTTTTTGATTTCTTCTATTTTACCACATTTTGCCGTTTAAAGCTTAAGAAAATTATGATATACTAGAATGTAGCAAAAATTTAGAAATGGACGTGAAGCAAGAAACATGGCACAGTTGTATTATCGTTATGGGACCATGAACTCTGGTAAGACCATTGAGATTCTCAAAGTGGCCTATAACTATGAGGAGCAAGGAAAAGGTGTTGTTATTATGACCTCAGCTCTGGATACGCGTGACGGTGTTGGCTATGTGTCGAGTCGGATTGGCATGAAACGCCCTGCCCTTGCGATTGAGGAAACGACGGATATTTTCGGCTATATCCGAGACCTGCCAGAAAAACCTTACTGTATTTTGGTCGATGAAGCCCAGTTTCTCAAGCGTCACCATGTTTACGACCTAGCTCGCGTTGTCGATGAGTTAGACATACCCGTCATGGCTTTTGGTTTGAAAAATGACTTTCGCAATGAATTGTTCGAAGGTTCCAAATATCTCTTGCTTTTAGCAGACAAGATTGACGAAATCAAGACCATCTGTCAGTATTGCAAGAAAAAGGCGACTATGGTTTTGCGAACACAGGATGGACTGCCCGTTTACGATGGAGAACAGATCCAGATTGGTGGTAACGAAACCTATATCTCAGTTTGCCGTAAACATTATTTTGCGCCTGAAATCAATAAGGAGAATGAAGAAAAATGAACATCTATGATCAACTACAAGCTGTAGAAGACCGTTATGAAGAATTAGGAGAGTTGCTCAGTGACCCAGATGTGGTTTCGGACACCAAGCGTTTTATGGAACTTTCAAAAGAGGAGGCTTCAACTCGTGATACGGTAACAGCCTACCGTGAGTACAAACAAGTCCTTCAAAACATCGTTGATGCCGAAGAGATGATTAAGGAATCAGGCGGAGATGCGGACTTGGAAGAGATGGCCAAGCAAGAATTGAAAGATGCTAAAGCTGAAAAAGAAGAATACGAAGAAAAACTAAAAATCTTGCTCCTTCCAAAGGATCCAAACGATGACAAGAATATCATCCTTGAAATCCGTGGAGCAGCTGGTGGAGATGAAGCAGCACTTTTCGCTGGTGATTTGTTAACCATGTACCAAAAGTATGCGGAAGCCCAAGGCTGGCGCTTTGAAGTCATGGAAGCATCTATGAATGGCGTCGGTGGTTTCAAAGAAGTGGTTGCTATGGTTTCAGGTCAGTCTGTATACTCTAAACTCAAGTACGAATCAGGTGCTCACCGTGTGCAACGTGTCCCTGTGACAGAAAGCCAAGGTCGTGTTCATACTTCGACAGCGACAGTACTTGTCATGCCTGAAGTGGAAGAAGTAGAATACGATATTGATCCAAAAGACCTTCGTGTCGACATCTATCACGCCTCTGGTGCTGGTGGACAGAACGTCAATAAGGTTGCGACTGCCGTTCGTATCGTTCACTTGCCAACAAATATCAAGGTTGAGATGCAGGAAGAACGTACCCAGCAGAAAAACCGTGAGAAGGCTATGAAGATTATCCGTGCGCGTGTCGCTGACCACTTTGCTCAGATTGCACAAGATGAACAAGACGCTGAGCGTAAGTCGACCATCGGTACTGGGGATCGTTCAGAACGGATTCGTACTTATAACTTCCCACAAAACCGTGTCACAGACCACCGTATCGGTTTGACCCTCCAAAAACTAGATACCATCTTGTCTGGTAAATTGGATGAAGTTGTGGATGCCTTGGTTCTTTATGACCAAACACAAAAATTAGAAGAATTAAACAAATAATGAAATTAGCTCAATTATTTTCAGATTTTGAAGAAGAGTTGATAAGACAAGGAGAGGAAGCTGAAAGCCTCTCTTTTGTCTATCGTAGCCTAAAAAATCTCTCTTTTACTGACTTTGTTTTTGCCCTCCAGCAGGAAGTGACGGAAGAGGAAGAAGTATTTGTAAAAGGAATTTTCCAACAGTTAGCAGCTCATAAACCGGCCCAGTATATCATTGGAAACGCAGATTTCTATGGAATGCAACTAAAAGTTGATGAGCGAGTATTAATCCCTCGTCCAGAAACAGAGGAGTTGGTGGAGCTTATCCTGGTTGAAAATCCTGAGACGAATCTTTCAGTTCTGGATATTGGAACAGGTAGTGGAGCTATTGCTCTCGCCTTAGCAAAAAACAGACTAGATTGGTCAGTAACAGCAGCAGATATTTCCCAAGATGCTTTAGATTTAGCTAGTGAAAATGCTAAAAATCAAAATCTTCAAATATTTTTAAAAAAATCTGACTGTTTTACAGAAATTTCTGAAAAATATGATATAATTGTTTCCAATCCACCCTATATCTCTCGTGAAGATGAGTCAGAGGTCGGCTTGAATGTTTTGCATTCGGAGCCCCATCTAGCTCTCTTTGCAGACGAGGATGGCCTAGCTATTTATCGCAGAATTGCGGAAGATGCAAAAGACTATCTCAAAGATGGTGGTAAGATTTACCTTGAAATTGGATACAAGCAAGGTCAAAGTGTTCCTGCGCTTTTTAGGAAACATTTTCCTGAAAAGCGAGTACGAACACTCAAGGACCAATTTGGTCAAGATAGGATGGTCGTGGTTGATGATGGGCAGGATTAGACAAGAGTTAGAAAATGGTGGAGCTGTCGTTCTGCCTACAGAAACGGTTTACGGTCTTTTTGCCAAGGCTTTAGACGAAAAAGCAGTTGGCCATGTTTACCAACTCAAACGTCGCCCTAGAGACAAGGCGCTCAATCTCAATGTTGCCTCTTTAGAGGACATCTTGCACTTTTCAAAGAATCAGCCAACTTATCTACAAAAACTTGTAGAGACCTTTTTACCGGGTCCCTTGACCATTATACTTGAAGCTAATGACCGAGTTCCCTATTGGGTCAATTCTGGTCTTGCAACGGTGGGATTTCGGATGCCCAGTCACCCCATTACACTAGATTTGATTTGTAAGACAGGTCCATTGATTGGGCCATCTGCCAATATCTCAGGTCAGGCAAGTGGTGTAACCTTTGAACAGATTCTGAAGGATTTTGACCAAGATGTTTTGGGTCTGGAAGACGATGCTTTTCTAACTGGACAGGATTCTACTATCTTGGATTTGTCTGGAGATAAGGTGAAAATCTTACGCCAAGGGGCCATTAAGCGAGAAGATATTCTTGCTCGGTTGCCAGAGATTTCTTTTGAGGAGGAATGAGATGCTAAGAGATTTAAGAGAAACTGATGTGAAAGCCATTTGTAAAATTAACCAAGAGGCTTTGGGCTATTCTTTTAGTCTAGAGGACACGGCTAGTCAACTAGCTAGATTATCTCAGGATTCACATCATTTCCTACTTGCTTATGAGGATACAGCTAGTCATGCCTTGCTTGGATATGTCCACGCTGAGGTCTATGAATCACTTTATTCTAAAGCAGGATTTAATATTTTGGCCTTAGCAGTTTCACCTCAAGCGCAAGGGCAAGGTGTCGGTAAAAGCTTATTACAAGGGTTGGAAGAAGAGGCAAAAAGACGTGGTTATGGGTTTATTCGCTTAAACTCTGCCGATCATCGTCTGGGGGCTCATGCATTTTATGAAAAAGTTGGTTATACTTGTGATAAAATGCAGAAACGGTTTATTCGCATCTTTTAGTTTGATTTTCCAATAAGAAAATGAAACTAATGGACTAGTCACACAATAAAGGAGAAGACCTATGATTTTTGACAAAGATGATTTTAAAGCATACGATGCTGATCTCTGGAATGCTATTGCCAAAGAAGAAGAACGCCAACAAAACAACATTGAGTTGATTGCTTCGGAAAACGTAGTTTCCAAGGCTGTTATGGCAGCTCAAGGGTCTATCTTGACGAATAAATACGCCGAAGGTTACCCAGGTCGCCGTTATTATGGTGGAACTGATGTGGTAGACGTGGTAGAAACTCTAGCCATTGAACGTGCAAAAGAAATTTTCGGCGCTAAGTTTGCCAATGTCCAACCTCACTCAGGAAGCCAGGCCAACTGTGCGGCTTACATGGCCTTGATTGAACCAGGTGATACTGTTATGGGGATGGATTTGGCAGCAGGTGGTCACTTGACCCACGGAGCTCCAGTTAGCTTCTCAGGTCAAACCTACAACTTTGTTTCTTACAGTGTTGACCCTGAAACGGAACTCTTGGATTTTGATGCTATCTTGAAACAAGCGCAAGAAGTAAAACCAAAATTGATCGTAGCAGGTGCTTCAGCCTATTCTCAAATTATCGACTTTTCAAAATTCCGTGAAATTGCAGATGCTGTTGGAGCTAAGCTTATGGTCGATATGGCCCATATCGCTGGTTTGGTTGCAGCTGGTCTTCACCCAAGTCCAGTTCCATACGCTCATATCACAACAACAACAACCCACAAAACCCTTCGTGGACCACGTGGTGGCTTGATTTTGACCAATGATGAGGACCTAGCTAAGAAAATCAATTCTGCTATTTTCCCAGGTATTCAGGGTGGTCCTTTAGAGCATGTTGTGGCTGCCAAGGCTGTTTCCTTTAAAGAAGTTTTGGATCCAGCATTCAAGGAATATGCTGCTAATGTAATCAAAAACAGCAAGGCTATGGTAGATGTCTTCTTGCAAGACCCTGATTTCCGTATCATTTCTGGTGGGACTGAAAACCACCTTTTCCTAGTTGATGTAACCAAGGTTGTAGAAAACGGAAAAGTAGCTCAAAACTTGCTGGATGAAGTCAATATTACCTTAAATAAAAACTCAATCCCATACGAAACCTTGTCACCATTCAAGACAAGTGGTATTCGTATCGGATCTGCAGCCATCACTGCACGTGGATTTGGTGAAGAAGAAAGCCGCAAAGTTGCTGAACTCATCATTAAAACCCTTAAGAATGCAGAAAATGAAGCTGTCTTAGAAGAAGTGAGAAGTGAAGTCAAAGCATTAACAGATGCCTTCCCACTATACGAGGACTAAAATTTTTATGGACATTTATATTAAGAAAGCCATTATCCATCAGTTCAGTCCGGATGATACCGAGCTGTTCTTGGCGGATAAGTTTCTCAATATCACTCCAAAAATCGAAGAATACCTGCGTAAAAAAATTGAACGTGTGTATTCAGATGAAGCCAAGACTGGGATTTTCGAAGAAGAAAATCCCTTCTTCAATCACATCACAGATGATTTATTGGAGACATCAGTAACACTGGCTAATCTCTGGAAAGAAGAGTTCAGCATTTCTGAAAACCTCAAGACCAATGACTTGATTTTCGTGCAATTTTCTAAAGAAGGCGTGGAACATTTCGCTTTCTTGCGAATTGCCCTGCGTGAGACCTTGACCCACCTCGGTGGAGAAGTTGATAATCCAATCAAGCTGACTCAGAATAACCTGCCTGGGTTTGGAACGGGGGCTGATGAGGCCTTGGTGGTTAATCTTCAAAGTCGTAAGTACCATCTGATTGAAAAACGCATCAAGTACAACGGGGCTTTCTTGAACTATTTTTCAGATAATCTCCTAGCCGTCACCCCTAAGATTTCACCCAAGAAATCCATCAAGGAACTGGAAAAAACAGCCCAGAGAATTGCTGAGACTTTTAACACAGATGATTTTCAATTTCAATCTAAGGTCAAATCAGCGATTTTTAATAACCTAGAAGAAAGCAATGAATTGTCACCTGAGAAATTGGCTAATGACCTTTTTGACAACAATCTGACGGCTCGTTTGAGCTTTATTGACCAAGTTAAGGAAGCCGTACCAGAGCCAGTTCAGTTTGATGAAATTGATGCCAGTCGCCAATTAAAGAAATTTGAAAACCAAAAACTCTCCTTGTCAAACGGAATTGAGCTCATCGTTCCCAATAACGTCTATCAAGACGCAGAATCGGTAGAGTTTATCCAAAACGACAATGGAACTTACTCTATCTTAATCAAAAATATCGAGGATATTCAAAGTAAATAATGTTTAAACGAATTCGAAGAGTGCTTGTACTAGCAGTCTTCCTTTTTGCTGGCTATAAAGCTTACCACGTGCACCAAGATGTCAAGCAAGTCATGACCTATCAACCCATGGTGCGCGAAATCTTGAGTGAAAAAGACACCCCAGCAAACGAAGAGCTCGTGCTCGCTATGATTTATACTGAAACAAAAGGTAAAGAAGGCGACGTCATGCAGTCTAGTGAGTCTGCAAGTGGTTCCACCAATACCATCAATGATAATGCCTCTAGCATTCGGCAAGGCGTTCAAACTCTGACAGACAATCTCTATCTAGCCCAGAAGCAGGGGGTAGATGTCTGGACAGCTGTTCAAGCCTATAATTTTGGTCCTGCCTATATCGATTATATCGCACAAAATGGCAAGGAAAATACCTTGGCTCTGGCCAAACAGTACTCTCGTGAGACTGTTGCTCCCTTGCTTGGTAATACCACTGGAAAGACTTATAGTTATATTCACCCCATTTCCATTTTTCACGGTGCAGAACTCTATGTAAATGGAGGAAACTATTATTATTCTAGACAGGTACAACTCAACCTTTACATCATCAAATGTTTCACTCTCTTTTCGACATCTGGCTAGTCCAGGTGTTTTTGTTATAAGTTTTCTTTAAGATAGATATATTACTCTAGAAAGGTAAAGGAGGAAATTCCCTATGAGAAAGAAACTCTTTCTGACCAGTGCTGCGGTCTTGTGGGCAGTAACAGCTATGAATAGCGTCCATGCAGCAACAGATGTTCAAAAAGTTATCGATGAAACCTATGTTCAACCTGAATATGTCCTAGGTTCATCATTGTCAGAAGATCAAAAAAATCAAACCCTAAAAAAACTAGGCTACAATGCCTCAACAGACACCAAAGAACTCAAGACCATGACACCTGATGTCTATTCTAAGATTATGAATGTGGCCAATGACTCTAGCTTACAATTGTATTCATCAGCCAAGATTCAAAAGCTAGGAGACAAATCGCCACTTGAGGTCAAGATTGAAACACCAGAAAACATCACTAAGGTGACTCAGGATATGTATCGAAATGCCGCAGTAACCTTGGGTGTGGAACATGCCAAAATCACTGTAGCAGCCCCTATTCCAGTTACTGGTGAAAGTGCTTTAGCAGGGATTTACTATTCGCTAGAGGCTAATGGAGCCAAGGTGCCGCAAGCCAATAAAGACTTAGCTCAAGAAGAGCTAAAGGCTTTGTCAGATATCAATGTTGAAAATAAGGACAAAACTGGCTATGATGCTAATAAATTGAACGTTGCCCTAGCCGATATCAAGTCAGGACTCGCCAAAGCTAAAGAAAGTAAGGGAAATCTGACAGAGGAAGATGTCCGCAAAATCGTTGAAGATACCTTAAAAAATTACAAACTTGATCAGGTCATAACAGGAAACCAGATCAATATTATCATCAATTTTGCTTTAAATCTCTCAAAAAGTGATATCCTCAGCAATGCAGACTTCACTAAAACCTTGAATGAACTTAAACAAAGTATTGTTTCACAAGCTGGCGACAGTTTTAAAAATATCAACCTTAACTTTGATGCGGATAAGGCGCTAGAGGACGGCGGTAATTTCCTAAGCTCCCTCTGGCAAGCCATTGTCAACTTCTTCAAGAGTTTTGGTTCTTAAGAAATTTCATGGTATAATAGATGGTAACCGTAACGTTGCCGTCTTTTTTATCGGCCAATAGAAAGAGAAGAGAATGTTAAAGAAAAATGATATTGTAGAAGTTGAAATTGTTGACTTGACCCATGAAGGGGCAGGAGTTGCCAAGGTGGATGGTTTGGTCTTTTTTGTAGAGAATGCTTTACCGAGTGAAAAAATCCTTATGCGTGTCCTCAAGGTCAATAAAAAGATTGGTTTTGGGAAGGTTGAAGAATACCTTGTCCAGTCACCACACCGTAATCAAGATCTAGATTTGGCTTACCTGCGTTCAGGAATCGCGGATTTAGGTCATCTTGCCTATCCAGAACAGCTCAAGTTTAAAACCAAGCAAGTCAAAGACAGTCTATATAAGATTGCTGGAATTGATGATATAGAGGTTGATGAAACTTTAGGTATGGAAAATCCAGTCAAGTACCGTAACAAAGCACAGGTCCCTGTTCGTCGAGTGAATGGTGTTTTGGAAACAGGATTTTTCCGTAAGAATTCCCACGACCTCATGCCTTTGGAAGATTTCTTTATACAAGATTCTGTGATTGATGAGGTAGTAGTAGGTCTACGTGACTTGCTACGTCGTTATGATTTGAAACCTTATGATGAAAAGGAACAAGCTGGCTTGATTCGGAATCTTGTGGTGCGTCGTGGGCACTATTCAGGGCAAATCATGGTCATTTTGGTGACAACTCGTCCCAAAGTTTTTCGTGTGGAGCAATTGATTGAACAACTCATCAAGCAGTTCCCAGAGATTGTGTCTGTTATGCAAAATATCAACGACCAGAACACCAATGCGATTTTTGGTAAGGAATGGCGCACACTTTATGGACAAGACTTTATCACTGACCAGATGTTGGGAAATGACTACCAAATCGCTGGACCTGCTTTTTACCAAGTCAATACTGAAATGGCTGAAAAACTTTATCAAACAGCCATTGACTTTGCTGAGTTAAAAGAAGATGATGTGGTTATTGATGCCTATTCTGGTATCGGGACGATTGGCCTCTCTGTTGCGAAACATGTCAAGGAAGTCTATGGTGTCGAAGTGATTCCAGAAGCGGTTGAGAATAGCAAAAAGAATGCTCAGCTGAACAATATTTCAAACGCCCACTATGTCTGTGACACAGCTGAAAATGCTATGAAGAATTGGCTCAAGGAAGGAATTCAACCAACCGTTATCCTAGTGGACCCACCAAGAAAAGGACTCACCGAGAGTTTTATCAAAGCTAGTACCCAAACAGGAGCTAACCGCATCGCCTATATCTCCTGCAATGTCGCAACCATGGCGCGTGATATCAAACTTTACCAAGAATTGGGATATGAGTTGAAGAAAGTCCAGCCGGTGGATTTTTTTCCTCAAACGCACCACGTCGAGTGTGTGAGTTTGTTAGAGAAACGCAATTAATTCTCAAAAGGTTCCCCGAACCTTTTGAGTTCCACAGACGCATCATGTTGATGTGTGAGTATTTCTCGTGAATGATAAAGGATAGGGTATAATTCATTACACTGTTTTGGGATAAATATTGTTAGACTGTAACTTTTATGTTGCAGTTTTTCAATTTATACATGGTATAATTAAAATAATAAAAGATTGAGGATTTTTTATGAGTAAAGAAGCAGTATTTCAAAATGTAGAATCACTACAACAAGTTGTAAACATAATTAATGAGGCAGCGGCAGCTCTTAATGATAAAACACGTACAATAAGAGAGAGTCCAATTCCAGAAGTGTTAGCTGGTGCATTGGGGGCAGGTATTGGTGGGATAGGTTCATTTGCAGCTCTTTATGGTTTAGGTACTGTAGGGTTATCAGCGGCTGGTATTACTTCGGGTCTTGCAGCTATTGGCGGTGTCGTTGGAGGTGGTATGGTAGCTGGAGTGTTTGTAATGGCTGCTCCAGTCGTTGTATTAGCCGGAGGCGGTATATTATTAGCTTCTA
Source organism: bacterium (assembly GCA_905221225.1). GTDB lineage: Bacteria > Bacillota > Bacilli > Lactobacillales > Streptococcaceae > Streptococcus. Next base: position 39,311 of record CAJNCH010000012.1, on the reverse strand, counting down.
ATCTAAAAAATAAACAACTTAAACAGGAAAAAGAACGGTTATATAAAGAAGCATTGCAAAAACATGAAGCTATTATACAAGCTCTTAAAACTGAGGCAGATGCTGATAAGGAACGCCTAGATTATTTACAGAGTTTAAATATCCTCCTAACTCAAGCAATTAAAGATTTGAAAAACGATTTAGGGGACTAACAATGAGTAAATTCATTTATTCTGATGAAGAACAAAAATTCAATAATATTTTAACTCATCAAACCAAAGAGTTAAATTTAATAAACAGACCCGATATGTCTATTGCAGAAGAACGTATAGAGGAAAGTGAAAAATTATTGAGAGAGCTAGGCTATACTCTGACTGATCTACCAATAATAGATACCGAAACTAAAAAACGAACTATCGTTGTACCTAAATGGGAAGACTTAGTAATAAAAGCGGAGTGCGAAGTTGGTTTAATGAATGAACTAGATGCACTCTTCACAAATGAAGAATTGAAACTTAATCAATCAGCTATTCAATCATTGCAGGATGATTTTAACAACATTCATAAACTTGATAAAATTGATATATCGATTTGTGCAGGAGCTGGTATATTAGCAGCGATTGTTGATATACTTTTAATTGGAATACCTGAGAAAACTCCGAATGGTTTAAAAGGTGGCCCTTTATCTAATTATGTAAGAGACTGGTTTAATCAACGATTTCCTGAAGAAGAAATGGAAAAGTTGGCAAATTCAAAGGTCAGTAAAGTCCCATTTGATGCTCAAGATAATCGTCATACCAAAGTAAATGTTAATGGACTATCTGCATACTATCATAGGTTGTTATCTCTTGGACATGATCCACTTCTTGGTTTAGTAATTGGTGTATGTGATATTCTAAATGGTAAGATGACTACTATTGATAAAACTGGGAAAATAGTATCTCAATTTATGGAGAATTACACAGATAGAAAAGAAAGTGATATTTTTGCAGCAATAGCAAAGCAGATAATCCATTTTAAATCTGATATTACGACATCAATGGGATTACCTGCACCATTGATGGGATTATTTAATTTGCTTCAGTTTGGAAAAATTGGCGATGAGGATCAAACAATAGCAGAAATAGTACAAGGAATGTATTACGAAGGTTATGATTTCATTCATTTTAGCAGTATGGCTATTTCTACAATGATTGTTGAAGTTATAGTCAGAATTGGATACTCTCTTAAGAGAATCAGCGAAGGACATTCATTAAAAAATTCTATCCCTTTTTCGTTGGATAGAGAAAAACATCCAAAATTACATACGATGCTATTTATTGGACACTCTACAGCTACATCTGCTAACGCAGGGAAAATCTACTTTACAAAAAATCCTATGACTATAAATTACGCACAATGGATTACTTTTGCAAAATATTCATACTCTCAATTAAAATGGGTGCTTATTGAGAAATCCGAATTGAGAGCCTCATATGTTTCAGATAAGATTTATAAGGAAACTCAGGAAGTTTATGATAAAGTAAATCTTACCTTTAATAGCTTCAGTAATGATAGTGTAGTTATATTTGATTAAATTAATAAACTTAGATAAAAGGAAAACAATGAAAAAAAGTCTATACAATTTATTGTCAATGATTCCAATATATGGAACATTTTTAAAATTTTCAAGTAAAGGTGAAATGAGGTTATGTAGCCCACTGTATCAAGATTTTTTAGATGAAGGAATTAATCCAAATGATATATTCCTACTTCTTGAAAAGAAATATCCTGCTGAGGTAGTTACAAGAGATCGTTTCTACGAAGGTTATAGAGAAATACTGGAATCTTTGAACAAAGAGTAATAAGGAAATGATTTTCTGTTATAGATATAATATTAGTGAAGTTTTAAATTCATTTGAGGGCAGAACACTTGTTGTTGAAGTAAATGATGGTTACTCATTGGGAAATTATGGCCTAGCTCCTTTAAACTCAATCAATTTTCATAAAGCTAGATGGAAAGAAATGGTAAAACCCTATTTTGAAAAATATGATGTTTTTAACATTCCTGAAAGTGAACTTATAAATTTTTAGAAGGACCAAAAGTAAATCTGTAAAAAACTGTAACTAGTAGGTTACAGTTTTTTACTTTGAATAATGATATAATAGAATAAGAAGATAATAAAAACGCTCTATGTTTGAAAGTTGATTAGGAAAATAGGAAATATGGAAACATTTGATATGATTATTAAATCATCAACTGAATTTGATAACAATTTAAATCTTGATGAAAATAATAGATATCTTTCATGGGAGAATTGTTATTCAGATTTTATTACAGGTCTAAAACTATTGCATTTTGAATTATAAAAAAGGAGTGTTAACATGCCGACATATACCGACGAAGATATCAGAAAATTAAATAAAATCACATTAAAAATTGCAGGTGATTATTTAGGTATAAGTTCACAAGCTGTTGCTATAGGTCTTAGAAATAATCTTCTCCCAATTGGTTTTGCTATTCATAACGAAGAAAGAGACAGACGTTTCACTGAGAGTTGGTCATATCATATTATTGCTGAAAGAATGATTTCATACAATCACGGTAAGCTATCTGAGATCCGTGTTGAAAATATTGAAACTAGTTTAGATAAAATTATAGAGGAATTTAACGGTTTAAAACAAGATTTACTTTTTATATTAAGCGAAAATGCAGAAGTGAAGAATTAGAAGTTTTTGAATTTGCGTTTTCGCTTGGTAAATATAAAAACTGTGATGTAAAATATAAGGGTAAAGGTGTTTCAAATGAAGATGATAAAGACCTTTTCTAGAGAAGAACTCTATGAAGAAATCTGGGAAATAAGTGCAAAACAAGTTTCATTGAAATATGATTTAAGCTATTCAGACTTACTCAAGAAATGCAAAGAATTTGAAATCCCAATTCCAAAGGGGAGTTATTGGTATCGTAAGAATACTGGACAAGACTTAGGTGAACTTATCGTTCCATTACCACAAAATGATGTAAAAGAGGTTCATATTGATAGAAAAACTCTAAAGAACAGTAGAATTAAAGCTGCTAAACATAAAGAAGATAGTACGGAAGATAAAAAAGAAGATACTGTTAAACTTGATACAACTAGTATAAGAAGTTCATTATCATTTTTAGAGGACGATAAAATAGAGCTTATTATCGAAGTCGTTTCAAACCTAAACCAGTCTCCAAATAAGAGATTACATAAATCTGTAACTAATCTAAGAGATAAAATAGCAGAGTGGAATAAGAGGGAAAAAGCTGCTTCCTATCCTTACTTTGATTCTAGACACAGATATAATGATTTAAAAGAACCTAAATTTGTAAAAAATATTTCACTAAATTCTCTTCCACGTTTATATCGCTTTTTAGATACTCTAGTTACTGTAATTGAAAGAATCGGTGATAATGTAACTTCCAATTGGGATATTCAAATTGATAAGGATATCGTTCGTTTTGAAGTTATAGAATCAACAGACAAAGTAAGTCATGAATTAACAAAAGAAGAAGCTAAAGAACTAGCAGAGTACAATGATAGCGTTAAGTTTAATAGATATGCTTTTAAACCAAGAATAAAGAAGTATGACTATATTCCAAATGGAAAATTTCGATTTAAGATAATAGATGGTAAATACATTAAAGATACTAAAGAATTCACACTTGAACAATCAGTCCCAGAAATAATCGTTTTAATTTACCAAGAGTATTATAAAGTTAAGAACTTACGACTTGAACGTGAAGAGAGAGCAAGACAATACGAAGAGGAGCAGGAGCGAAAAAGAAAATTACAAAATAGAATCGAAGAAGAGAAGAAGCGGACAATGTCTCTTCTTAATATGCTAGAAGATTTTAAAACAGCAAATGATTTAAGACTGATGGCTGATAAACTGGAGATAGAGGGGAAGCTTAGCAAAGAAGAAATTGATTGGATTAGATCCAAAGCTGACTGGATAGACCCAATAGTTTCTTCAACAGATGAATTATTAGGAAATAGAAATCATGAAAATTCTAGAGAACAAAAAGAACAATATCTAAGTGAGAAAAGGTACTATTGGTAAATTTGTTTTTATAGAGCATAGTGTTATTGGAGTAAATGATTAACTATTGTAGTAATAAATCATTTTACACATTTATTTGAAATAAGCATTTGGTACAAGACAGTATATACTTTCGTTCTATAATATATAAGTTTACTAGCACCACATGTTGAGGTGGTATCCCTGCTTGTTCAAAATGATTAAACAAGGATGTAGCTAGTGAAAGTCCTACAGTAAGGAGTTTAAACATGAAATTCCATGAATTTGGTGATAAGAATTTGCCTCCTATTTTACTGATACATGGTGGTGGCAGTTCTTGGTGGAATTATCTTCGTCAAGCACGAATCTTGTCAGAAAAATACCGTGTTATTTTACCTACTTTGAATGGTCACGGCGAAGAATATCAACTTGATTATGTTTCTACTGAAGATTCTGCCTTGGAAATCTTGGACTATATCAAAGCAAACTGTGGTGGGAAATTGTTTGCAATCGGTGGTGTTTCACTTGGGGGTCAAATTGCCATGGAGCTTTTGTCTTTAGACAGTGAAATTGCTGAGAAGACCATCATAGACGGAAGCCTCTGTATTCCTCAACCAAGATTGGCTAAAATCAGCATTTTTCTAGTGTCTCTATTTGGTAAACTGATGTTCAATAAATTCTCTTGCAAACTTCAGTTAAGCATGATGAACAAACTCTATCCTAAACTAGCTTATCCAAAGGAAATAAAAGCTTATTATTTGGAGGATCTTCCAAGGACACCTGTCAAAACATTGGTAACCATTTACAAAAACTATATGGGGCGTTACAAGCTGAAAGATATGATTTCTGCTAGCAAGGCTCAGGTTCTGTATATCTATGGTGAAAAAGAATTGAACTGTGTCAAAGCATCGGCGAAATTATTTCAGCAGCTACATCCAAATACGATTTTGTATGAAGCAAAGGGCTATAATCACGGCTATTTGTCAGCTTACCTGCCTCAAGAGTGGATTGATTTGGTGGCACCATTTTTAAAGAGTTAACCATTGGGAATGTGTAATAAATCTGATATGTCACAAGGAGGAATCTTATGCTCGGAGCAATTATTGGAGATGTTGTCGGTTCTGTTTACGAATGGAACAATATTAAAACGAAGGACTTTCCTTTATTTCGTAAGGACTGCTTTTTTACAGATGACACGGTTATGACCTGTGCTGTCGCAGAAGCAATTATGAATGGTGGGCAAAAGGATGACTTTATTGACGCCATGAAGAAATATGGCAGAATGTATCCGGATGCTGATTATGGTGCTCGGTTTAATGCATGGCTAAACAGCGATAACCGTGAGCCTTATAATAGCTTTGGGAATGGTTCGGCTATGCGTGTTTCTCCATGCGCTTGGGACATGGACTGTAGTTTTTATGAGAGAACCGGAATGTGGCCATCATCTAGAGAACTTGCGAGTCTTTCTGCAGAGGTAACTCATAATCATCCAGAAGGTGTCAAAGGTGCTATGGCTACAGCTGATGCTATCTTTCTATGTCGTTTTTACTTTGGTGGTCATTGTAGAGAGTACAAGCAACCAATTAAGGACAATCCAGCAGAGTGTAAAAGACGGATTAAGGATTATATAGAGAAGACATACGGCTACAATCTATCTCAAACTTTAGATGAAATCCGCCCTAACTATCGTTTTAACGAAACATGTCAAGAAACTGTCCCTCAAGCCATTATTGCCTTTCTTGAAAGTAGAGACTTCGAAGATGCGATAAGAAACGCCATCTCATTTGGTGGCGACAGTGATACTCTCGCAGCAATCACTGGCAGCATAGCCGAGGCAGCTTATGGTATTCCTGATTGGATAAAGGATAAGGCCTATTCTTACTTGGATGCCCCCTTAAAAGATGTAGTTATGCGATGGGAAAATAGAATAAAAGCATATTAATTCCCAGTACGTCAGATTTCTCTTTTCCGTATTTTCATTGTATAATAGGATTACATTTACTTACATACGACGAAATGTAAAGATTTCTATTTAAAATTAAGGAGAAATTAATGAAAAAAGCAATGGTAATTATCAACCCTACCTCTGGTGGGGAAAAGGCCTTGGATTACAAAGAAAAGCTGGAGAATAAAGCCAAAGAATACTTTGAATATGTTGAAACCAAAATTACTGAAAAAGCGCTGGATGCAACACATTTTGCTGAAGAAGCTTCTCATGAACAGTACGATGCAGTGGTTGTGTTTGGTGGTGATGGGACTGTAAATGAAGTCATTTCCGGTATTGCTGAAAGAGACTACATTCCTAAGTTAGGGATTATCCCTGGTGGGACGGGTAACCTCATTACAAAACTGTTGGAAATTAATCAAGACATCGATGGCGCAATTGATGAACTCGATTTTAATCTAACCAATAAGATTGATATCGGAAAAGCGAATAACAATTTTTTTGGTTATATCTTTAGTATCGGTTCTCTTCCTGAAGCGATTCACAATGTTGAAATCGAGGACAAGACAAAATTCGGTATTTTAGCCTATGCTGTAAATACCATGAAGTCTGTCATGACGGATCAGGTCTTTAACATTAAGGTTGAGACAGAAAATGGAAATTATGTTGGTGAAGCGAGTCATGTTTTGGTTCTCTTGACAAATTACTTCGCTGACAAAAAAATTTTTGAAGAAAACAAGGACGGCTATGCCAATATTTTGATTTTAAAAGATGCGTCTCTGTTCTCCAAATTATCCGTCATTCCTGATTTACTAAAAGGGGATGTTGTGGCAAATGATAATATCGAGTATATCAAAGCGCGTAATATTAAGATCTCTTCAGATAGTGAATTGGAGTCAGATGTTGACGGCGATAAATCGGATAACCTACCTGTAGAAATCAAAGTTCTAGCTCAGCGAGTAGAAGTATTTTCAAAACCGAAAGAGTAGAAAATAAAAATTAGTTTATTATTCACAACGAAATTAAGTTCTATATCAACGATTGGAGGAGGAATGAATTCTCTATTTGATGAATTTCGAACAATTTGTTCTCATTTAAACCAAATCGGAATCACTCCGACGCTCATGGGGTCTTTGGGTTTTGAATACCGATCAAATGAAGAATGGGGGCCGTCTGACATTGACATTCATGTGCCTGGTGACCCTAGAGGTTGGGAAGCACCTGATCATCTCAGAATTTATGAGTGGGACAAGATAATGAAAGTGATGAATCACTTAGGTTACGCCTTAATAGATATTCATGAGCATGAATTCCAAAAGGATGGTCTGAGTGTTGAATTCGGAAGTATTGATTCTTTACCTGATTTTGCAGGAGTTTCGGAATCGGATATAGAGCTGATTCATCTCGATGACATCTCTTTTCGAGTTCCAAGTTTGGAACAGTTTTTAAGCATTTACAAGGCTTCTTCCCAAGATTCTTATCGAAATGAGCACAATAACAATAAGGATTTTAAAAAAATTGAGTGGCTGGAAAGACATTTGTAAATCATCATTTGAAAAGTAGCTAGTTGTAAGACTGGCTGCTTTTTTATTTATAGAACCAAACCACTAGAATCTACGGACATTCCTTGCAAATAGTTTACAAAAATAGTATACTGGGTTTATTAATTTTGAAAACGTTTGCTTAAAATTTGAATTAAAACTCTAGGAGACAAATTGATGAAATTAAGTGCTATTTACCATAGGCCTGAGTCGGAGTATGCCTATCTTTATAAGGATAAGAAACTTCATATTCGGATTCGAACTAAGAAAGGGGACATTGAAAGCATCAACTTGCACTATGGGGACCCTTTTATCTTTATGGAGGAGTTTTATCAGGATACAAAAGAAATGTCCAAAATAACTTCTGATGGCTTATTTGATTATTGGCAGGTTGAAGTGTCCGTTGACTTTGCACGTATCCAGTATCTCTTTGAACTCAAGGATACAGAAGGTCAAAATATTTTGTATGGCGATAAAGGGTGTGTGGAAAATTCTCTAGAAAATCTTCATGCTATTGGAAATGGATTTAAGTTACCTTATATACATGAGATTGATGCATGTCAAGTGCCAGACTGGGTTTCAAATACGGTATGGTATCAGATATTTCCTGAGAGATTTGCTAATGGAAATGCTCTATTAAACCCAGAAGGGACTTTAGACTGGGATTCATCTATCACACCTAATAGTGATGATTTCTTTGGTGGTAATTTACAGGGGATTATTGACCATCTAGATTACTTGCAAGACTTGGGAATTACTGGACTATATCTTTGTCCTATCTTTGAATCTACGAGCAATCATAAGTACAATACGACAGATTACTTTGAAATTGACCGTCATTTTGGAGACAAGGAGACCTTTCGGGAACTGGTGGAGCAAGCTCATCAGCGTGGCATGAAAATCATGCTGGATGCTGTATTTAACCATATTGGTTCGCAATCGCCTCAATGGCAAGATGTTATCGAAAACGGTGAGGAGTCTGCTTATAAAGATTGGTTCCATATCCAACGATTCCCAGTGACGACTGATAAGCTTGCTAATAAGAGAGACTTACCCTATCATGCTTTTGGTTTTGAGGACTATATGCCTAAGCTAAATACAGCCAATCCAGAGGTCAAGGACTATCTTTTAAAGGTTGCGACTTATTGGATTGAAGAGTTTGATATTGATGCTTGGCGTTTGGATGTGGCTAATGAGATTGACCATCAGTTTTGGAGGGATTTTCGCAAGGCAGTTTTAGCTAAAAAGCCTGATCTTTATATCCTAGGAGAAGTCTGGCATAGGTCTCAGCCTTGGCTAAATGGCGATGAGTTCCATGCTGTCATGAATTATCCTTTATCTGATAGCATCAAGGAGTATTTTTTGCGTGGTGTTAAGAAGACGGATCAGTTCATCGATGAAATAAATGGTCAGTCTATGTATTACAAGCAGCAGATTTCAGAAGTAATGTTTAATCTCTTGGATTCGCATGATACAGAACGAATTTTGTGGACGGCAAATGAAGATGTTCAACTGGTCAAATCAGCCCTAGCCTTTCTCTTTTTACAAAAGGGAACACCCTGCATCTATTACGGAACCGAGCTTTCCTTGACTGGCGGTCCAGACCCAGATTGTCGTCATTGTATGCCTTGGGAACGTGTATCAAGTGACAATGATATGCTGAATTTCATGAAGAGGCTGATTAAGATTCGCAAACATGCGTCAGCAACCATTCTGCATGGTAAGTATAGCCTAAAAGAAATCAAACAAGATATAGTAGCTTTGGAATGGAAATACGAAGGCCGGGTCCTTAAAGTGATATTTAACCAATCAAAAGATGATTATCTTTTAGAGAAAGAAACAGTTACACTAGCAAGCAATTGCCAAGAATCGGAGAATCAGCTTGTGATTTCTCCAAAAGGATTTGTGATTTTTCATTAAAGAGCAATTAAGAGTGACAGGAAAATTGTAGTATAGAGAGCTTTTTACAAACAGACTATTTGTCGTCTTGCTACAATTGGTATATAATTTAACATAGAGAAAATAGGAGGATTTATCGAATGGAATTAAAAGATTTTACAGAAAAAGAACAGGAAATGATTAAGAAGGGGCTTACGACGTCTAAGATTAGTGACAAGGAAACTGCTGAAAAGATTCTTGCGCTAGTACCACAAGACTTGATTAAGCGAATTCCGTTTTTTGTAAGAAAACATGCTACGACACGTACGATTAAACGCATTTCAATTGAACACCCTGAACTCTACGCTGCAGCTCAAACAAGTGGTGAGATTCCAGAAAAAGAACGCGAAGAATTACGTCAGATTATCACGACTATCTTTGAACAAAAGATGAATAAGCATAGTATTCGTTAAATACAAAATCTGAGAACTAGAGCCTTCTAGTTCTTTTTATATCCGCTTTCACATTATACAACTTATAAAAATATATATAAAATATTATTTTTCCGAACAAAAATAGATATTTTTTTCAAAAAAGTACTTTACAGAGTGTTAGAAGTATGTTATAGTAATAAAGCTTAGAAAATGAGATGATGTTTTCTAGCAAATATAAACCCGAGTAAAAAATGCCTACGGACAGGCAGGGTTGAATGCCGAAGCGTGGTTGAAAAACCACATTATTGATAGGGTTAAAAGCCTACTTTTATAAGTTGATGTTAGGACACTTGTCCTAATTCATAAATTTTTAGTGTGGTGAAAGCACACGTCATCTTGTGAAACGATCAATAAAGTACGTAATATTTGCTACTAGAGAGTTAGGAAACATCGGGAACAGACATACTCAACAGAAACAAACATAAAAACGTCAGAAGATTGCAGAGCAGGTGAAAACCTGCTCTTTTTTCATGAGTCAACCTTTAGTCGCCTTCGTCTTCTTGAGGCGCTACAAATACGATAAAGGAGTATGTCTTGAAAGAGTTAGATCAAAACCAAGCCCCAATTTATGAGGGCTTGGTGAAGCTACGCAAGAAAAGGATTGTTCCCTTTGATGTTCCAGGTCACAAGCGTGGACGGGGAAATCCAGAACTTGTCGAACTGCTAGGTGAAAAATGTGTTGGCATTGATGTCAATTCGATGAAACCCTTGGATAATCTAGGACACCCCATTTCGATTATTCGAGATGCGGAGGAATTGGCTGCAGATGCTTTTGGAGCAGCCCATGCTTTTTTAATGATTGGTGGAACAACCTCATCGGTGCAGACTATGATTCTTTCTACCTGCAAGGCTGGAGATAAGATTATTCTGCCAAGAAATGTCCATAAATCTGCCATCAATGCGCTGGTTCTATGTGGTGCTATTCCCATCTATATCGAGATGAGTGTAGATCCTAAGATTGGTATTGCTTTAGGGCTTGAAAATGACCGAGTTGCACAGGCCATAAAGGACCATCCAGATGCCAAGGCCATTTTGATTAACAATCCTACTTACTACGGAATCTGTTCAGACCTAAAGGGATTGACAAAAATGGCTCATGAAGCTGGCATGATGGTTTTAGTAGATGAAGCCCACGGAGCACACTTACATTTTACTGATAAACTTCCAATTTCTGCTATGGACGCAGGAGCTGATATGGCAGCAGTTTCCATGCATAAGTCTGGTGGGAGTTTGACCCAAAGTTCGCTTCTTTTAATCGGGGAGCAGATGAATCCCGAGTACGTTCGTCAGATTATCAATCTTACCCAGTCAACATCCGCCTCTTATTTGCTGATGGCTAGTTTGGATATTTCACGTAGGAATTTAGCCCTTCGTGGTAAAGAGTCGTTTGAGAAAGTCATTGAGCTATCCGAATACGCTCGTCGTGAAATCAATGCTATCGGTGGCTACTATGCCTACTCAAAAGAGTTAATAGACGGAGTGTCGGTCTGTGATTTTGATGTAACCAAGCTGTCAGTTTACACTCAGGGTATTGGTTTAACAGGTATCGAGGTTTATGACCTCCTACGAGACGAATACGACATTCAGATTGAGTTTGGTGATATTGGCAATATCTTGGCCTATATTTCGATTGGTGACCGCATCCAAGACATTGAACGATTAGTTGGTGCTTTAGCAGATATCAAGAGACTATACTCACGAGATGGGAAGGACTTGATAGCAGGAGAATATATCCAGCCCGAGTTGGTGTTATCTCCTCAGGAAGCCTTCTATTCAGAGAGAAAAAGTTTGACCTTGAATGAGTCTGTTGGACAAGTCTGTGGGGAATTTGTCATGTGCTATCCTCCAGGGATTCCTATCTTGGCTCCTGGAGAACGCATTACACGTGAAATTGTAGACTATATCCAATTTGCCAAGGAACGTGGTTGCTCCCTCCAAGGGACGGAAGATCCAGAGGTCAATCACATCAACGTCATTAAGAGAAAGGAGAACTAGATGGATTTATGGTTTTCTGAAGTTCATACTCCAGATGTGAAATTGTCCCTGAGAACAGCCAAGCAACTCTACGCTGGTAAAAGTGAATGGCAGGATATCGAGGTATTGGATACGCCAGCTTTTGGAAAGATTTTGATTTTAAATGGGCATGTTTTGTTCTCAGATGCGGATGATTTTGTCTACAACGAAATGACAGTTCACGTTCCCATGGCTGTGCATCCCAATCCCAAGAAAGTCTTGGTTATTGGGGGTGGTGACGGTGGTGTTGCCCAAGTATTAACACTCTATCCTGAACTGGAACAAATCGATATCGTGGAACCAGATGAGATGCTAGTTGAGGTTTGTCGTGAGTATTTCCCAGATTTTGCCGCAGGGCTAGACGATCCTCGTGTTACCATTTATTACCAAAATGGGCTACGCTTTTTGCGAAATTGTGAAGATGACTACGATATTATCATCAACGATGCGACAGATCCATTTGGCCATACGGAAGGGCTCTTTACCAAGGAATTTTACGGTAATAGTTATCGAGCACTAAAGGAAGACGGCATCATGATTTACCAACATGGGAGTCCCTTCTTTGATGAGGATGAGTCGGCTTGCCGAAGCATGCATCGCAAGGTCAATCAAGCCTTTCCAATCAGTCGGGTTTATCAGGCCCATATTCCAACTAGCCCAGCTGGCTATTGGTTGTTTGGATTTGCATCGAAAAAATACCACCCTGTCAAAGATTTTGACAAGGAAGGCTGGAAAAAACGCCAGCTTTTCACAGAATACTACACTGCAAACTTACATGTGGGGGCCTTCATGTTGCCTAAGTATGTAGAAGACATTTTAGAAGAAGAGGAAGGAAAAAAATGAGTCGTTTACTAGTTATTGGATGTGGGGGAGTTGCCCAAGTTGCTATTTCAAAGATTTGTCAAGATAGCGAAACCTTTACAGAAATTATGATTGCTAGCCGTACTAAGTCAAAATGTGATGACTTGAAAGCGAAGCTAGAAGGCAAAACAAGTACAAAGATTGAGACAGCTGCCCTTGATGCTGATAAGGTTCAAGAAGTGATTGCCCTGATTGAAAGCTACAAACCAGAAGCTGTTTTGAACGTAGCTTTGCCTTATCAAGATTTAACCATCATGGATGCTTGTTTGGCAACAGGTGTTCACTATATCGATACAGCCAACTACGAAGCTGAAGACACAGAAGACCCTGAATGGCGTGCTATTTATGAGAAACGTTGCAAGGAACTTGGTTTTACTGCCTACTTTGACTACTCATGGCAGTGGGCTTATCAAGAGAAATTCAAAGAAGCTGGCTTAACAGCTCTTCTTGGATCTGGCTTTGACCCAGGTGTAACCAGCGTTTTTTCAGCTTATGCCCTCAAACACTATTTTGATGAAATCCACTATATCGATATTTTAGACTGTAATGGTGGAGACCACGGATATCCATTTGCGACAAACTTTAACCCAGAAATCAATCTACGCGAGGTTTCTGCACCAGGTTCTTATTGGGAAGATGGAAAATGGGTCGAAGTTGAAGCCATGTCTATCAAGCGCGAGTACGATTTCCCTCAAGTTGGACAAAAAGACATGTATCTCCTTCACCATGAAGAAATCGAATCATTGGCGAAAAACATTCCAGGAGTCAAACGTATTCGCTTCTTTATGACCTTTGGTCAATCTTATCTAACGCATATGAAATGCTTGGAAAATGTCGGACTCCTTCGTACAGATACTATTAACTTTAACGGCCAAGAAATTGTTCCAATCCAATTCTTGAAAGCCTTGCTTCCAGATCCAGCTAGCCTTGGCCCACGTACAGTTGGTAAAACCAATATTGGATGTATCTTTACAGGTGTCAAAGACGGCGTTGAAAAGACCATCTACATCTACAATGTCTGCGACCATCAGGAATGTTACGCAGAAGTTGGTTCACAAGCTATTTCTTACACGACAGGAGTTCCAGCCATGATTGGGACAAAATTGGTTATGAACGGTACTTGGAAACAAGCTGGAGTGTATAACCTTGAAGAGTTGGATCCAGATCCATTTATGGAAGCTTTGAATGAGTATGGTTTGCCTTGGGTTGTGGTTGAAAATCCACAAATGGTGGACTGATGAAGTTAGAACAAGTACCAACACCAGCCTATGTCATTGATTTGGCCAAGTTAGAAGCAAACTGCCGCATTCTACAATATGTTCAAGAAGAAGCTGGTTGCAAGGTTTTGCTTGCCCAGAAGGCTTATTCCCTCTACAAAACCTATCCCTTGATTAGCCAGTATCTATCTGGCACAACTGCAAGTGGTCTCTATGAGGCCAAGCTAGCTAGAGAGGAGTTTCAAGGGGAGGTCCATGTTTTTGCACCAGCTTTCAAGGATGAGGACATGGAGGAATTGCTTGAGATAACAGACCATATCGTTTTTAATTCTGAGAGACAGTTGCGTAAGCATGGGGCCCGTTGTCGGGATGCTGGTGTCAGTGTTGGTTTGCGCCTCAACCCTCAGTGTTCAACTCAAGGTGACCACGCGCTCTATGACCCTTGTGCACCTGGATCTCGCTTTGGCGTGACACTAGATAAAATTCCTAACGATTTGCTAGATTTGGTGGATGGTCTTCATTTTCACACCCTTTGCGAGCAGGGAGCAGATGATTTACAGACAACTTTGAAAGCAGTAGAAGCCCAGTTTGGTCCCTACTTACATGAGGTCAAATGGCTCAATATGGGTGGCGGACATCATATCACAAGAGAAGACTATGATGTGGATTTGCTGATTTCAGAAATCAAGCGTATCCGAGAAACTTACAATCTTGAAATCTATATCGAGCCGGGTGAAGCCATTGCGCTCAATGCAGGTTATCTAGCAACTGAAGTATTGGATATTGTCGAAAACGGTATGGAAATCTTGGTTTTAGACGCCTCTGCGACCTGCCATATGCCTGATGTACTTGAGATGCCTTATCGTCCACCTTTGAGAAATGGCTTTGAGGCACAGGAAAAAGCCTATACCTATAGACTTTCTTCCAATACCTGTCTGACAGGCGATGTGATTGGTGATTATAGTTTTGAAAATCCTGTTGAGATTGGAGATAGACTTTACTTTGAGGACATGGCTATTTACTCATTTGTTAAAAATAATACCTTTAATGGTATTGGATTGCCAAGTCTCTATCTCATGGACGATCAGGGTGACTGTAGCTTAGTCAAATCCTTTGACTATCAAGATTTTAAAGGGAGATTATCATGATGGACAGTCCCAAAAAATTAGGCTATCGTATGCCAGCAGAGTATGAACCCCATCATGGAACTCTCATGATATGGCCGACTCGACCAGGTTCATGGCCCTTTCAAGGAAAGGCTGCCAAAAGAGCTTTCAGCCAGATTATTAAGACCATAGCAGAAGGAGAAAGAGTCTATCTTTTGGTGGAGCAAGACTATCTATCTGAAGCCCAATCTTATCTTGGAGATAGCGTTGTTTATTTAGACATTCCTACCAATGATGCTTGGGCTCGTGATACAGGTCCGACCATTCTCATCAATGATAAAAGAGAAAAGTTGGCAGTAGACTGGTCTTTCAACGCTTGGGGTGGTGCTGTTGATGGTCTTTATCAAGATTATGAAGATGATGACCAAGTAGCCAGTCGTTTTGCTGAGGCCTTGGAAATGACTGTTTATGATGCTAAACCTTTTGTATTAGAAGGCGGCGCAATCCATAGCGATGGTCAAGGAACCATTCTCGTAACTGAAAGTTGCTTGCTTAGTCCTGGTCGCAATCCTCACCTGACTAAAGAAGAGATTGAAAACACATTATTAGAAAGCCTTGGCGCTGAAAAAGTTATCTGGCTGCCTTATGGTATTTATCAGGATGAAACCAATGAACACGTTGATAATGTTGCAGCCTTCGTTGGTCCTGCTGAGCTTGTTTTGGCTTGGACAGACGACAAAAGCGATCCTCAATATGCCATGTCAGCAGCTGATTTAGCGCTTTTAGAAAAGGAAACAGATGCAAAAGGTCGTCACTTCACCATTCATAAACTTCCAATTCCAGCTCTTCATCAAATTGTAACCAAAGAGGATTTGCCAGGCTACATCTATGAAGAAGGAGAAGAAGAACGCTACGCAGGTGAACGACTAGCAGCTTCCTACGTAAACTTTTATATCGCCAACAAGGCTGTCTTGGTTCCACAGTTTGAGGATGTAAACGACCAAGTGGCCCTAGATATTCTCAGCAAGTGTTTCCCAGACCGTAAAGTTGTCGGAATACCAGCCAGAGATATTCTTTTAGGTGGTGGCAATATCCACTGTATCACCCAACAAATCCCAGAATAGGAGAAAAAGATGAGAAATGTAAGAGTTGCAGCCATTCAGATGCAATGCGCCAAGGATGTGGCAACAAATATTCAAACCGCAGAGCGTTTAGTACGTCAGGCTGCAGAACAAGGCGCACAAATTATTCTCTTGCCCGAGTTGTTTGAACGTCCCTATTTCTGTCAGGAACGTCAGTATGACTACTACCAGTATGCCCAGTCTGTATCAGAAAATACTGCCATTCAGCATTTCAAGGTGATTGCTAAGGAACTAGAAGTTGTTCTACCAATCAGTTTCTATGAAAAAGATGGTAATGTCTTGTATAACTCTATTGCCGTCATTGATGCAGATGGGGAAGTGCTGGGCGTTTATCGGAAGACCCACATACCAGACGACCATTACTATCAAGAGAAATTTTATTTTACGCCTGGCAACACAGGTTTCAAGGTCTGGGATACTCGCTATGCCAAGATTGGTATCGGTATCTGTTGGGATCAATGGTTCCCTGAAACAGCGCGCTGTCTTGCATTGAATGGTGCTGAATTGCTCTTTTATCCTACAGCAATCGGTTCAGAGCCAATTTTAGATACGGATAGTTGTGGTCATTGGCAACGTACCATGCAAGGACACGCAGCAGCAAATATTGTTCCAGTCATCGCAGCCAATCGTTATGGTTTGGAGGAAGTCACTCCAAGTGAGGAAAATGGTGGACAGAGTTCCAGTCTTGACTTCTACGGTTCATCCTTTATGACGGATGAAACAGGAGCTATTCTAGAGCAAGCTGAAAGACAAGCTGAAGCTGTTCTGTTAGCTACTTATGACCTAGACAAGGGAGCAAGCGAACGCCTAAACTGGGGCTTGTTTCGAGATAGAAGACCCGAAATGTATCAACGTATTACGGACTAGTAGGAGAGAAATGAGAGATTCATTCTGCTGGACTCGTTTTCACTAGCAACTATAAGGTACTAGGTCATCTAACAAGTGGATTTTATATTTTAACCATCTAAAGCTTTCTCGCGCTTTTATGCGAGGAGCTTTTCTGTTTAAGCTTTATCAATAAAACATGCTATAATAGTTGCAGAAAGGTTGGTATTTATGGCTAGGATATTGGTTATTGAAGACAATAGTGACATTCAAGAGATTTTGCGAACACTTCTTACTGAGGAACATGAGGTGATTCAAGCCTTTTCTGGTACAGAAGGAATCATGCTTTTTGACCAAGGTGGGATTGACCTCGTTTTGCTAGATATCATGCTTCCTGGGAAAAATGGGGATCAGGTTTTAAAAGCCATCAGGGAACAAAGTAAAATTCCAGTCATTATGCTAACAGCTTTGAGCGATAAGAAGTTAATCAGTCAATACCTCTTAGACGGTGCCAATGATTACATAGTCAAACCTTTTGATTTGGACGAAGTCTTTGCTAGAGTTACTGTTCAATTACGCCAAAGTGCAGAAAAACAGCCTATGGAAATAGAAAAAACTGAAAATCTGCCACAAAACTTGAAAAATGTCCAGTTTGATGCAGAAAGTTTTGAAATCAAAAATAGCCAGAAAACCATTCGTCTTGCCAAGAAAGAATGCTTGATTCTCCAAACTCTCCTCAAACATCCTAAGAAAATTTTCACCAAAGAAGAACTTTATGAATTGGTTTGGGAGGATAGCTATCTACCTGGAGATAATACTCTCAATACGCATTTGAGTAATCTTCGTAAAAAATTAAACCAGCTTGACCCAAATCAAGAATATATTGAAACCATTTGGGGAGTTGGGGTAAGATTAAAAGGAGACAAGCAATGACCTACATGATAATTTTTGTCCTACTAGTACTCTTAATTATTTTATCTATTTTTTTGATTCGCTACCATCTAGCACTTAAAAACTTGAGTCAACAGATTGAAGATAAAATTCTCACGGGTAGTATGAAAAGAGTCGGAGTCAGCATTTTTTCCAAACATTTTTTACAGCTCTACCAGCAGATTGAGAATCTATTTCAGGAAGTAGAGCAATCTCGATTGGTGATGAAAAGGGAAAAGCAGACTCTGGATATGGCCATCAGTAATATTGCTCATGATATTCGGACGCCTTTGACTATCGCTTCAGGCTACACCCAACAATTGATAAAGTCTCCTGAAAACAAAGCAGAAACCTTACAAAAAATAGCCCAGCATCTTGATTTAGTTTCCAAACGTTTGGAGGCTCTCCTAGAATATCGTCGTTTGATGGAAGGAGCTGTCAAACCGAAACTGGAAGAAGTAGACTTTTCAGCTTTTATTACCAAGAAGACTTTGCCTTATTATGATGTTTTTCAGGCGGCAAATATCACACTAGATTTTGAGGTTGAAGATGGTTTAAAAATGAGGACTGATGAAGACTTGCTGGATCGAATTTTACAAAATTTGCTTGGAAATGTCCTCAAACATGGCAAGGAAGATGCGCGTCTATCTTTGAGAAAGGAAAAGGAACAGCTTGTCTTAGAGATTGCAAACCTTGTCAAACAGCCCATCAAAAGAATAGAAAATCTCAGCAACCGTTTTTATTCTGAAAATCTATCTGATACGGAAGAATCTTCTGGTTTAGGCCTTTATATCACTGAGGAATTATGTCATCTTCTCGGTGCAGAGATGAAACTAAGCACAGATGGGCAATGGTTGTCAGTTTTCATTTACTTTTAACGAAAAGAAACCTCCTCTGTAGGCTAGAGGAGGTCTTTTTTATAGACTTTTCTTTTTGAAAACTGTCAGTCCACCTAGATTAAAGATTACAATAACAGCTAAGGTAACTATAAGTGTATAGAAAATGGATTCACTATTAGCAGTCATAGCATAGAAAAACTGCAATGATAAATATGGCAAAATTTTGATACTTGGGAAGATGAGCATTGGCATAGAAAGTAAGATAGAGCTGACAAAATAACCAATAAATACCGCAAGATAAGAATGACTAATATAGAGGATGAAGGAAACAATGGAAAGCCAAGCAAGGAGGCAAAGCAATTGAAGGAAAATGGTTATCAGTAGATTTCCAATAAAACCATCAGGTATCGTACCAAGGCCGTTTAGTATAGTTGCTGGAATAAAGGCAATCACAAGACAGATGATGACTTGTAAAAGTGCAATAGAAGCTAATACAAAGGCTTTGGCTAGAAAAAACTCGGTACGAGAGACACCTACTGTTAAATTATTTTTATAGAGTTTGCCGATTAAATCAACTCCAAGCACGAGGCAGGCTAGGACGATGCAGAGAAAAACGAGGTTTGAACCTTGACTAGATGCGTTAATCAGGGCTTGTACACCGTCCCAGCCATGGGTTGGAATTTCTGGTTCTTCTGTCTGGATTGCCATCAGATGACCCGTAGCTCCTATACTTGCTCCCATTAGCATGAGAGCAAAGAGAATGAACTCTGTAATCCAGAATCCTTTGGAACGGAAAAGACGGTAAAAGTCTGCTTGAATGGTATGTATCATGATTGTCCTCCTATTCGACCAATTGAGTGAAGTATTCTTCTAGGTTTTGACGGGCATAGTAAATCTCGTCAATGGCAACATCTGCCAAGGTTAATTCCTTAAGAATCTGTTTGACATCTTGTTCCTGACCAAAGATATGGATTTCATTTTCAGGATTAACAACTTTGAACTGGAGCTGGATTTGTTCTTTCAATACTTGACAAGCTTTCTCTTGATCAGCTGTCTTAAGAACAATGTAATCCTCACTTAGTGTTTCAAATTCAGCTTTGCTGATTTCGCGGATAATCTTGCCTTGATCTAAAATACCAAAGCGATTAGCTACGAGGTAGAGTTCTGACAAGATATGGCTTGAGATGAGAATGGTGATTCCTTTTTCTTGATTGAGCCGTTGAATCATCATACGAAATTCTTTGATACCAATTGGGTCAAGTCCATTGATAGGTTCATCTAAAATCAGGAAGTCTGGTTTGGAGAGAAGAGCAATAGCGATACCAAGTCTTTGCTTCATTCCCAGAGAGAAATCTCGAAAGACTTTTTTTCCTGTATCTGACAAACCTACATAGTCCAGCGTTTCTCGAATGACTTGATCAGCATTTGGAATATGACGAATCATACAGTAATATTTCAGGTTTTGATAGGCTGTTAAGTGATTATGAGCTACAGGTGATTCGATCACCGAACCTACTCGAGATAGAGCCTTGGTCCACTCATTTTCCGATTGACTAGAGAAAAGGGAAACAGTTCCTTTATCCGCAAAGAGTAGTTGCGTAATGATTTTTATTAAGGTAGTCTTCCCAGCTCCATTCTTTCCTATAAGTCCATAAATATCTCCCTCTCTTATCGTTAGATGAAGATCCTGAAGAATAGCTTGTTTGGCAAAGTTTTTGGACAATCCATGAATGTCAAGTACTGTTTTCATGATTCTCTCCTTTTGATTTATTTTGATAACTTTAATATACAGCATAGAAATCAAAGAAAGCTCAAGCATTTCTAAAGAGTTTCTAAAGTTTTAGGGATTCTTAAATATCAAAACCCAGTTGGTATGAACTGGGCTTCTTAATTATAAAATATACTTCTCAATAGCACGCGCAACACCGTCTTCTTCGTTGCTGACTGTAACGTCATCAGCTAGGGATTTGACATAATCGCTGGCATTTCCCATAGCAATCCCAAGCCCTGCAAACTGTAGCATTTCGATATCGTTATTGGCATCACCCATAGCCATAATTTCTGATGGCTCAATCTTCAAAATCTCAGCTAGTCGAGAAAGAGCGGTAGCCTTGGTAGTTCCAAGTGGCATGGCTTCATAAATAACAGGTTGCGAACGAACTCCACTGAATCGTTGGCAAAGCTCTTCAGCAAAACGATTCTCAAAATCGTCTGTTTGACTCTCGGTTCCTAAAAACATTCCTTGGAACATGCGATACTTGCCACTGGTGGCTTCCTCAAGAGAAATTTCAGTCAGGTCTGAAAAGACTAGCTCGGCATCATTTTGAATGACTTGATTTGGCTTACCACCGAGGACAAAATAATGTTCCTCATCAAAAAGAGTCAACTGAACATCACTTTTTTCAGCTAGGTCATAGAGGTATTCGATGTCTGCTGGACTAAGTTCTTGCCAGTCAACTAGTCCCCAGTCACTGGTCTGGTGAGTTGAACAACCGTTGTTGACAATGACATATTCGTTCTGGAGGTCAAGCCCCAGTTTTTTGTAGTAGGGGAGGACACCGAAAAGCGGGCGACCCGTACAGAGAACCAGTTTGACACCTTTTTCGATAGCTTGGTGAATAGCGGTAATGTGAGCTTGTGGAATTTCCTTGGCTTCATTGAGGAGGGTTCCGTCCATATCCAAGGCTAGTAGTTTAATCATACGTCTTCCTTCTTTATCTTTTGGTATTATTATAGCATATTTTGGAGAAGATAATGGTAAAAGGCTAGGGACTAACTGATTTTACAGTTTAGGATGTTTTGATGACAATTCATGATTGAAAGAGGATACTTTGCGAAGATATGCTATACTAAACTTGTGATTCAATCAAGTATTTTGTAAACTTATCAAGGAAAACAGAGGGTTTAATATGAAAAAACGGATTATTCAGATTTTACTAGCATTGTCCTTAATTTTTTATAAATCAACTTGGTTTTGGAAGATTTTCAACCACCTCACAAAGCCCTATCTACCAGCAAGTCGTGAATTTTTTCAGATTCTGCTTTTGCTGGAAAGTGGTGTTCTTTTGTCAGCAGTCATCTATCTACTAGTTTTTGCAGGAAAGAAGACTTTTCATTTCAAGTGGCAGCCGAGGTACTTTATCTACCTTTTACTGGGCTACATCATTTTGTATTTGTCTGACTTCCTCTTGTCTTATTTCATACCCTCGTCCTCAAATCAAATTTCTTTGAATGAAACGATAGAAATGATGGGGCGACAGGAATTACCCTATTTCTTACTCATAGTTTGCTTCATCGGCCCTATTTCTGAGGAATTGATTTATCGCGGTGTGCTTATGACAACCTTTTTCAAAAACTCACCTTGGTACGGAGATGTCTTGCTTTCTGCTATTATTTTCGGTTATATTCATATCAATTTCGCTTTAACACCTCTTGCTTTTTTCATTTATGCTAGTGGAGGTCTCATTTTAGCTCTACTGTATCGCATGACAAAAAATCTCTACTATCCAATACTAGTTCATATTTTCATCAATATCACTGCCTTCTGGAATGTGTGGTTACTCCTATTTTCAGGAAGTTAGCTTACTAAAACAATGTCGGAACTTTCCGGCTTTTTCTTTTCAATAGATGAGCAATAACCGATTATTTACAGGATTGCTTAATTAAAAAATGGTATAATAAAAGGTAATGAAAAATTCCAACGAGGCAGAGATGAAATTACTTTATACTGATATTCGGACTTCTTTGACTGAAATTCTAACCAGAAAGGCGGAGGAGCTCGTTGCTGCTGGCAAGCGGGTCTTCTACATCGCCCCCAACTCTCTTTCTTTTGAAAAGGAACGCGCCGTGCTGGAATGCTTGTCCCAGCAGGCTTCTTTTGCAATTACCGTCACGCGCTTTGCCCAAATAGCTCGTTATCTGGTCTTGAATGACTTGCCTGCCAAGACCAGTCTTGATGACATCGGTCTTGGGATGGCTTTTTATAAGTGCCTTGCTGAGCTCAATCCCAAGGACTTACGTGTTTATGGTGCTATTAAACAGGATCCTCAGTTTATCCAGCAGTTGATTGAACTTTATCATGAAATGACAAAAGCTCAGATGAGCTTTTTAGACTTGGAAAGTTTGACGGATGAGGACAAGAGGGCCGATTTACTCTTGATTTTTGAGAAAGTAACCGCCTATCTCAATCAAGGCCAGTTGGCTCAGGGGAGTCAGTTGTCCCATTTGATTGAAGCTATTGAGAATGACAAGGTAAGTAGTGATTTTACTAAAATTGTCTTGGTTATTGATGGATTTACTCGTTTTTCTGCTGAGGAAGAGCGAATTGTGGATTTACTTCATGGCAAGGGTGTTGAGATTGTCATTGGAGTCTATGCTAGCAAGAAAGCTTATACCAGTCCTTTTAGCGAGGGTAATCTCTACCAAGCCAGTGTGGAGTTTCTCCATCATCTAGCCTCTAAATACCAAACACCTGCCCAGAACTATTCTCAAACTCATGAAAAGATGGATAGTTTTGACAAGTCCTCTCGTTTGCTGGAGTCTTCTTATGACTTTTCAGACCTTACTTTGGAGATCGATGATAATGACCGCGAAAATCTGCAAATCTGGTCTTGTTTGACGCAAAAAGAAGAGTTGGAGTTAGTTGCCCGTAGTATCCGTCAGAAATTGCATGAGAACTCAGACCTTAGCTACAAGCATTTTCGTATTCTCTTAGGGGATGTAGCTTCTTACCAATTATCGCTGAAAACTATTTTTGACCAGTACCAGATTCCTTTCTATCTTGGTAGAAGCGAATCCATGGCGCACCACCCTTTGACTCAGTTTGTCGAGTCTATTTTAGCTTTAAAACGCTACCGTTTCCGTCAGGAGGATTTGATTAACCTCCTCAGAACTGGTCTGTATACTGACCTTAGCCAGGCTGATATTGATGCTTTTGAGCAATATCTCCGCTATCTTGGTATCAATGGCTTGCCATCCTTTCAGCAAAACTTCACCAAATCCCACCATGGTAAATTTGACCTAGGGCGTTTAAATACTCTTCGTCTGCGTATTTTAGCCCCTCTTGAAACCCTGTTTGCCAGTCGAAAGCAGAAGTCTGAAAATCTCTTGCAAAAGTGGAATGTCTTTCTAAAAGAAGGAGCGGTGACCAAGCAGTTACAAGATTTGACAGCCACTATGGAAGCTGTAGAACAGGAAAGACAAGCCGAAGTTTGGAAGACTTTCTGTCATGTTTTAGAACAATTTACGACCGTTTTTGCTGGTTCACAGGTTAGTCTAGAGGACTTCCTAGCCTTGCTCCATTCTGGAATGAGTTTGTCCCAATACCGTACCATTCCAGCGACAGTGAACACCGTTCTGGTGCAGAGTTACGATTTGATTGCCCCTCTGACAGCTGACTTTGTCTATGCCATTGGTCTGACTCAGGACAATTTACCAAAAATAGCGCAAAACACTAGTCTATTGACAGATGAAGAGAGACAAAACTTAAACCAAGCGACTGAAGAGGGGGCGCAATTACTGATTGCCAGCAGTGAGAATCTCAAGAAAAATCGCTATACCATGCTTTCCTTGGTCAATTCTGCTCGCAAGCAGTTGGTCTTGTCAGCTCCAAGCCTTTTTAACGAAAGTGAAAGCAAGGAATCTGCCTATCTTCAAGAGCTGGTCCATTTTGGATTTAGCCGAATAGAGAAGAAGATTCATCAAAAAAGTCTGTCTAAGGATGATATGGGTTCATATCACAGCCTTTTGTCTAGTCTGGTTGCCTATCATCAGCAGGGCGAGACAAGTAATACTGAGCAAGATTTGACCTTTGTCAAGGTTCTGGCGCGTGTGATGGGGAAAAAACTTGATCAAAAAGGTCTTACAAATCCAGCACTCCCAACTAGCCCAAGCAGCAAGCCATTAGAGAAAGAGACCTTGCAGGCTCTCTACCCTGCTGACAAGGAGTTTTACCTGTCTACGTCTGGTTTGACAGAGTTTTACCGCAATGAATATAGTTATTTCCTCCGTTATGTCTTAGGTTTGCAGGAAGAATTGCGCCTGCGTCCAGATGCTCGCAGTCACGGGAATTTCTTGCATCGTATTTTTGAACGTGCCTTGAAACTACCTGCTGAAAATCCGTTTGACCAGCGTTTGGAGCAAGCTATCAAGGAAACCAGCCAAGAACGCGAATTTGAAGCCATTTATCAGGAAAGTTTGGAAGCCCAGTTCACTAAGGAAGTTCTACTTGATGTGGCGCGGACGACTGGCCACATTCTCCGCCACAATCCATCCATTGAAACAATTAAAGAAGAGGCGAATTTTGGTGGAAAAGAGCAGGCCTTTATTCAATTAGACAATGGACGCAGTGTCTTTGTACGAGGCAAGGTTGACCGCATTGACCGTTTGAAAGCTGATGGAGCGATAGGAGTAGTAGACTACAAGTCCAGTCTGACTCAGTTCCAGTTTCCTCATTTCTTTAATGGACTCAATTCCCAGTTGCCAACATATCTAGCTGCCCTAAAAAGAGAAGGGGAGCAGAACTTTTTCGGTGCCATGTACTTGGAAATGGCTGAACCTGTTCAATCTCTGATGGCCGTTAAAAGTCTGGCAGGTGCAGTAGTAGAAGCCAGCAAGTCAATGAAATACCAAGGCCTCTTTTTAGAAAAAGAAAGCAGTCATTTGGGCGAATTTTACAATAAAACCAAGGCCAATCAGCTGACAGATGAGGAATTCCAGCTCCTACTGGACTACAATGCCCATCTTTACAAGAAAGCAGCTGAGAAGATTTTAGAAGGCCAATTCGCCATTAATCCTTATACCGAAAATGGCAGAAGTATTGCCCCATACGTCCAGCAACACCAAGCCATCACAGGATTTGAAGCCAATTACCACTTGGGTCAAGCCCGTTTCCTAGAGAAGTTAGACTTGGCTGACGGCAAGCGTCTGGTCGGAGAAAAGCTCAAGCAAGCTTGGTTTGAAAAAATAAGAGAGGAGTTGAATCGATGAAGCCCATTCCCTTTTTAACTGAGGAAGAAATTCAAAAATTGCAAGAAGCTGAAGCAAATTCGAGCAAGGAACAGAAGAAAACCGCCGAGCAAATCGAAGCCATTTACACTTCTGGCCAGAATATTCTGGTTTCAGCGTCAGCTGGTTCTGGGAAGACCTTTGTCATGGCAGAACGTATTCTGGACCAATTAGCGCGTGGTATGGAAATTTCTCAACTCTTTATCTCAACCTTTACTGTCAAGGCAGCGACCGAACTCAAAGAACGTTTGGAGAAAAAAATCAGCCAACAAATCCAAGAAAGCAGTAATGTTGACCTCAAACAACACTTAGGACGTCAGTTGGCAGACCTACCCAACGCTGCCATTGGTACCATGGACTCTTTCACACAAAAATTCCTTGGCAAACATGGCTATCTGATTGACATTGCGCCTAATTTCCGTATTTTACAAAACCAGAGCGAGCAACTCCTTCTAAAAAACGAAGTCTTCCATGAGGTCTTTGAAGCGCATTACCAAGGTAGACAGAAAGAGAACTTTAGTCATCTGCTGAAAAACTTTGCTGGGCGTGGCAAGGATGAACGTGGTCTGCGCCAGCAAGTCTACAAAATCTATGACTTCCTCCAATCCACCAGCAATCCTCAGAAATGGCTGAGCGAATCTTTCCTAAAAGGCTTTGAAAAAGCTGATTTTACCAGTGAAAAAGAAAAACTGACCCAACAAATCCAGCAAGCCCTTTGGGATTTGGAAAGCTTTTTCCGATATCATTTGGATAGTGATGCCAAGGAGTTTCCAAAGGCTGCTTATCTAGAAAATGTTCAGTTAATTTTGGATGAAATTGGCTCCTTAAATCAGGAGTCCAATAGTCAGGCTTATCAAGCAGTGCTTGCGCGCGTTGTCGCCATCTCTAAGGAGAAAAATGGTCGGGCTCTGACCAATGCGAGTCGTAAGGCTGATTTGAAGCCACTAGCTGATGCCTACAACGAAGAGAGAAAGACCCAGTTTACTAAACTAGGACAACTGTCAGACCAGATAACCATTCTCGACTATCAAGAACGTTATCATGAAGACACATGGGAACTAGCTAAGACTTTCCAAACTTTCATGAGTGATTTTTTGGAGGCTTATCGTCAGCGTAAACATCAGGAAAATGCTTTTGAATTCGCTGATATCAGCCATTACACTATTGAGATTTTAGAGAATTTTACTCAAGTTCGTGAGGCTTATCAGGAACGCTTCCACGAAGTCATGGTCGATGAGTATCAGGATACTAACCACATTCAAGAACGGATGTTGGAATTGCTGTCGAATGGTCACAATCGCTTTATGGTAGGTGATATCAAGCAGTCTATCTACCGTTTCCGTCAGGCAGACCCCCAGATTTTCAATGAAAAATTCCAACGCTATGCGCAGAATCCTAAAGAGGGCAAATTAATTCTCCTCAAGGAAAATTTCCGTAGCAGTTCAGAAGTGCTGTCAGCAACCAATGATGTTTTTGAACGCCTTATGGACCAAGAGGTCGGCGAAATCAACTATGATAACATGCACCAGCTTGTTTTTGCCAATACCAAACTGACTCCCAATCCAGACAACAAGGCAGAATTTCTTCTCTACGACAAGGACGATACAGGTAAGGAAGACGAGAGTCAAACAGAAACGAAACTAACAGGAGAAATGCGCCTGGTTATCAAGGAGATTCTTAAACTCCATCAGGAACAAGGTGTTGCCTTTAAAGAAATCGCTCTTCTGACCTCCAGCCGCAGTCGTAATGACCAGATTCTTCTCGCCCTGTCTGAGTACGGGATTCCTGTCAAAACCGACGGAGAGCAGAACAACTATCTCCAATCTCTAGAAGTGCAAGTCATGCTAGACACCCTTCGTGTCATTCACAATCCCCTGCAAGACTATGCCTTGGTTGCCCTTATGAAGTCTCCTATGTTTGGCTTTGATGAGGACGAGTTAACACGTTTGTCCCTTCAGAAAGCAGAGGATAAAGTCCAAGAAAATCTCTATGAGAAACTGGTCAATGCACAAAAACTGCCAAGTAGTCAAAAAGGCTTGATTCACACAGCTCTAGCTGAGAAACTAACCCAATTCATGGAGATCCTAGCTTCTTGGCGCCTGTATGCCAAAACCCACTCCCTATATGACTTGATTTGGAAGATTTATAACGACCGTTTTTATTATGATTATGTGGGGGCTTTACCAAATGGTCTTGCTAGACAGGCTAATCTCTATGCACTAGCTCTGCGTGCTGATCAATTTGAAAAGAGCAATTTCAAAGGCTTGTCGCGTTTTATTGGTATGATTAACCAAGTCTTAGAAGCCCAGCACGATCTTGCAAGCGTGGCTGTCGCACCGCCCAAAGATGCAGTAGAGCTCATGACCATCCACAAGAGTAAAGGGCTGGAGTTTCCTTACGTTTTTATCCTCAATATGGATCAGGACTTCAATAAGCAAGACAGCATGTCAGAAGTCATTCTCAGCCGTAAAAATGGACTAGGTGTCAAATACATTGCCAAAATGGAGACAGGAGCAGTGGAAGCTCATTATCCTAAAACCATCAAACTCTCCATTCCTAGCCTTACTTATATCCAGAATGAGGAAGAACTGCAATTGGCTAGCTATTCTGAGCAGATGCGCCTTCTGTATGTTGCCATGACACGGGCTGAGAAAAAGCTTTATCTTGTCGGCAAGGGATCTCGTGAAAAGCTGGAAGCCAAGGAATACCC
Source organism: bacterium (assembly GCA_905221225.1). Lineage (GTDB taxonomy): Bacteria > Bacillota > Bacilli > Lactobacillales > Streptococcaceae > Streptococcus. Next base: position 10,800 of record CAJNCH010000012.1, on the reverse strand, counting down.
AGCAGCAAACAATGGAAAATTAGATCGCAATATTAGACTGCAAGCCAAGAATTTCCAAGATTGGCTTTGGGCTATCAGCAAAGTATTTTCTAAGGACAATCTCAACTTTAGCTATCGTTTTGTTGGCGAAGACCAGTTGACTAAAGAAACTATCGGTCAGTTGGAAAACAAGAGCCTTCTACAAGATAACTCTCAAGCTGACAACCGCCAGTCTGAAACCATCAAAGAAGCTCTGGAAATGCTGCAAGAGGTGGAAGTTTATAATACTCTTCACCGCGCAGCCATTGAGCTTCCTAGTGTTCAAACCCCAAGTCAAATCAAGAAATTCTACGAACCAGTTATGGATATGGAAGGTGTCGAGATTGCAGGTCAAGGACAGTCAGTAGACAAGAAAATCAGCTTTGATTTGCCAGATTTTTCAACCAAAGAAAAGGTAACAGGAGCTGAGATTGGGAGTGCCACCCACGAACTCATGCAGAGAATTGAACTCAGTCAGCGACCAACTCTTGCTAGCCTGACAGAAACTCTCCAACAAGTTCAAACCAGTCAAGCTGTCAGAGATAAGATCAATCTTTCTAAAATTCTTGCATTCTTTGACACAGCACTTGGTCAGGAAATTCTTACCAATACCGACCATCTCTATCGCGAGCAACCTTTCTCCATGCTCAAACGAGATCAAAAGAGTCAGGAAGACTTCGTTGTCCGTGGAATCTTGGACGGCTATCTGCTTTATGAGGATAGAATCGTTCTGTTCGACTATAAGACAGACCGCTATGATGAACCAAGTCAACTCATAGACCGCTATCGTGGTCAATTAGCCTTATACGGAGAGGCTTTATCTCGAGCCTATTCGATTGAAAATATTGAAAAATACTTGATTTTACTCGGTAAAGACGAGGTTCAAGTTGTAAAAGTATAAACCTAGAAAGGAGACCTCATGACACTTCCAGTTAGAAAATCCCTGCATGATGCGGTTTTACAGGCTTCAAAAGCAGATACTTGGGAACAAGCTACCAAGGAATGGAATGAAGTTTCCTTGATTTTTAACGGTATCGGCCGTAGCAATTGCGTCTGTGGAAATGCCATCAAATACGCCTACGAACTCTTTAACGGTGTCACAGGCCAACGCCTCTTTCCAATTGGTAGCGACTGTGTTCGTCATTTTCATCGTTTGTCCCTTGACCAGCAGTTAGAGGAGGAAGAAAAATTGCTCAGAAAGGTTGAAAATCTGACCAGAAAAGCTCAGAAAAAAGAAAAAATCAAGGTCAATAAAAGTGACTTTGACGAGCGACTTCTAAAATGGCTCTGGGAAAAGGGTGTCTTCAAACCTAATCGCGGTAATCAATTTGCACCTGAGAGAGACTACCAACTCTTCCTAGAAGTCTTTCAAGGTGGCAGTTGGACCAAGGCTGAGCCAAAGAAAAAGGCTCGCATGGAAGAAGTCCTTGAAAAATGCATCAAGCCCTTTTTACTTGGAAAGCCGGATGACCAACTCTACCTTGTCAAATTAGGCAAAGAGAAAATTGACTACGAACAAGAACTGCGTATCCAGGCAGAGAAAGAGCGCAAGAAGAGGGATAAAATCGCCAAGCAATATGCAGATAATCTGGTCTTAGCTATGGGGCCAGCAGAGCGGGCCTATCAAGATTACTTTGGCTTTACAGAGACTCTAACTCAAGAAGAACGAAAATGGGAGAAAATTCTTTTTGGTAAAAATAGAACAGAACGGGCTATCAAGGCCAAACAATACCAAAAAGAGCTGGAAAAAGACCAACGAATTGCAGGTCAGGATCCAATTGAAAGAAAGCAGAAGCAGACCTGGCTCCTCAATTCCTATTTCCGTAAGCTTCCTGAAGAAAAATCCAGATTTTCTAGACTCTTATTAGAATATCGAAAAAGTGGAGAAGTTCCCTTTTCAACCGCATACCTGTCAGATCATCTGATCGACTTTTTCTATAAAATGAAAGCCTTTGAGTTTGAAATCGCACCAGAACAAGTCCGAGATTTTCTAAAAGAAAGCCTCCAGACAGATCATCTCTCCTCAGCACAAGAAAGCTGGATAGAAGGAATTCTCCTCAACTGCATCAAACCATTTTTAGAACGATTACTTATATGAACAAATCCTACCTTGGATAACCAGAGTAGGATTATTTCTTATACTTTTTTTATTTTTAAAATACAATTTCTATTTCACATGAAACTAAAATGTATATATTTTTATTTATAAAACAAATATTAACATTTGTTTATGTTGTTTTTTTGTTTATATCAAGCCTTTATTAATTTTTTTTAAAAAAATGGGGAAATACATAGAATTTTCAATGTTTTTTCATAGTTTCCAATTTAATAAAACTATTTTCACAATAGTCTCTTTTCCTTGTTAAATAGATTAACTTGATGTATAATAGAATCAGATTATTCTATGCTAATGTGTATAAATATATCTACTATTTTATAAATGGAGTTTGAAATGGGTAAATTTGATAAACAACTAAAATATAGTATTCGAAAAGTAAGTGTCGGTGCAGCTAGTGTCGTCATTGGTGCTTTTTACCTTGCCATGGGGGCAGGTGTGGTACACGCGGCAACGGATACTACTACTGATGGAGATGCAAGTCACGCTAGTCCGTCTCCAGACCTGGAGCCAAGCCGACCTAACGGTCTGACTCCCTCTAACTATGGGGCGGACCCTGCTCAAAATCCAGGTGTTTCTGGAAAATCAACAGAGTCAACAACACCTAAAGAGAAAGAAAATAATGATACTTTAGCAACTAATAATACGAAACCAGTAGAAAATAATGAAACTCTTAATACCGCGCAACCAACAGAAGAGTCTACGTCTGCTAATACTAGAAGTCGCCGTTCAAAAAGAGAAGTAGGAGATGCTCCAGCTGGAGGAAATTCAAGTACCCCTGCTGGCACAACTGGAAATAACGGAGCATCAGATTCTACTGTAACCGAGCGTAAGGGAGCTACTGTAAAACCAGGTCAACCTGGGGTAACTGTAGCGGAAAATGGTACACATGATCCGAGTGCTCACTTGAGTTTCGATGATCCTGATCATACTGCAACAGTTGAAGATATGTGGAAGATTATCCAAAATATGCCGGATGACTTCCAAAATAATGAACGTTCATACTTGAGAAACATGGATACACTAGGAGACGAACTTCGATTTGATAGTAATGGAAATGTCACTACAGACCCAAGTGGTGTAAAACTTCAACCAGGTGAAATTAGAGAAATCAGTAGCTTCGGTGGATGGACAGCCATTATGAAAAAAGATGGTGAAACTGGGAAATTCGCTATTGGGATGAAAAATAAAGAAGGTTACTTCACTGGTTGGTACACTGACAAAGATGGCAAACGCCAAGAAGGTGGAATGGTTGGATCTAACGCTCTTGACCAAATCTACGTACACGAGCAAGCCTTAGACCGTCGCTTCAAATACATGTTGATGCTTGCCAAAGGTCGTACAATCGCAAATAAAACTGATAAAGCACAAGATGGCTCTACGTTTAATATAGAGACAGCAAATAGAGATGGGGAAACAGAAGCGCTTAATAAATTACCTATCAAAGATAAGGAAGATATTCTCCAACACGCTCCAAATGTTGAGGGGTTCAATGGAATTGAAAAAACTTTTAAAGCCTTTTCAACGAAATATGGAAGTCGTTTGAAAATTGACTTTGTAACAGGGTATATCTCAGACTTTTTTGGGTCAAAAGGAACTTATCGTATCGTTGTTAAAGCGATTAAAAAGGATAACTCTGAAGAAACTGTTTATGACCACACGATTAACCGTATTGACGGAGTAGTAGAGAACGAAGAACGTTATGCTCAAGGTGTGAATTTAACGGCGGTTAATGCCAAAATTAAAGAACTATTGAAGAAGGAGTTCGATGAAAAAGTTAAGGCACTTGCAAAAGATCGATATATCAAAGAAAATCCAGGGCAACGTAATCCAAGTGTTACTAAATATAAACATCTGTATCCTATTATAGAAAAAGAACTCGCTGAAAAAGGAGAAGCGATAGTTGAATTACCGATAGATAAGGATAAATTGAATGAAAAAAATTTCAAAAATGAGACTAATTTTAAAGAATCGTTTACTAGATATGGAAATGAATTAAATGGTTTATTAAAGCTAGTGAAGGATAAGGAGGTTCAAAAAAACTCTCCAACATGGTTGACTACCAGTGAAAAATATCCAGACAACACAAATTTAATTAAGTCTAGAGACTCAGATCGTGTCTATAAATTACTAGATTTTATATTACCGACTGCGAAAAAAATTATCTATCATGGAGATACAGATCAACTGGAACTAGTGACAGATTCAGAAAAAGTGAAGACTCATCGTGCAGAACTTAAGGCTAAGCTAACGGAAAAAGAAGCTCTGTTAGAGACGACTACGGATGAAACTCAAAAAACTAAACTTAAGCAAGAAATTTCTGGACTAAAATCAGCCATTGGGTCCACAAATGCTTATACTTACATGGAAGCCAGAAACGGTAAAGAAGCAAAAATCCTTGGTTCAAACATGTACGCTACCAGACAACCTGACAAAAGCGAATTAACGGAAGATGAGTATAATAAAATACGAACCAATGCACTCGCTTTGGAGGCACAAGATGGTTTGAAAAAATTCACTAACCACTTTGTTGAAAAAGATAATGTTTCGCGTGATGGGGTTATTTCTGATGAAAAATTATCAGAAGAAATTACAAAAGCAATTGATGGCGATAAGGAAAAACTAGGTAAAGGTGGCTACTTCTCAACAGGAGATATTCCACTAGGCAAAGACGTTGTATCCTATAAAGTGCAAGTGTTTGCAGAAAATGAAAAACGTGTTGGGGTTAATATGCAAAGTCCAAGACTTCAATATAACTTACCTATCCTAGCCGATTTCTCAGTTATTCAAGATACCGTTGAACCGTCAAAAGAAGTCGCAAGACGTATCATTACTAAATTAAAAGAACAAGGTAAGATTACTGAAGAGCAAGAGAAAAAAATAAAAGAAGAGATTGAAAAGAGTAAAAAGACATCTGAAGTAAAATCAGCTATGTCAGGAGATGTTACTGTTCGTTATGTTGATACTGATGGAAATAATTTACCAATTACTGATGCAGATGCTAAAAAAGCTGGAGAAAAAACGGATAATGGCTATTTGGTAAGAAAAGATGTACTGATTGGTACAGACTATGATGTGCATTCAAAAAAAGTTCCGTATTTTAAAGCAACTAATGGAAAAAATTATGCTTTAAGATCAGTTGGTGGAGGATTGGAAACTTCATCTGATGCGCTAAATGGAAGTATTACAAAGAAAAATACAGTAATCACATTTGTATATGAAGAAACAACTGTACCGCCTACAGGTAAAGGTGTCGTTCACTTTAAGAAACAAGTATCTGATACAGCAACAGAAGCGTTAACAGGATATGACGATATTACACTTTCTGGTAATGAAGGAGACACATTCTCTTCAACAGATGTAGATACAAAAATCACAGAACTTAAAAAAGCTGGGTATGAGATTGTTGAAGACACATTTACAACTGGTGATAAAACAATTGACTCAACGACTGATGAAGACGGACAAGAGCCAAGTCAGGTGTATAATGTAATTGTAAGAGAAAAAGTGGTAGAAGTAACAGAACCACCGACACCAAATACACCGGTTGATCCTACTGTTCCAGACGGACCAAAATGGCCAACAGAAGGACTAAAAGAATCTGATCTTAAAAAAGAAGTAACAAGAACAATTACTTACGTTAAGAAAGAAACTGCAGATGGACCTGAAATTGAAAATGCGAAACCAACTAAGAAACAAACAGCCCACTTCAAACGTAGCGCAACGTACAACTTAGTAACAAAAGTTGTAACACCAGGAGAATGGGAAAGTACTGATAAGAAATTAGGAGCAGTTCCAACAGAAAAATTAGATGGTTATGTAGCGGACAAAGCAACTGTCGAAGAAGTAGAAACAAACGTAAATTCAACAGACTTAGATAAGAAAGTTGTTTATACTAAGTTAGGATCATGGGTACCAAAAGTGCCAGGTGTAGAAACACCAACACCACTACCATATCCAAACCATCCAACAGATCCAACTAAACCAGGAGAGCCAACGGATCCAAATGCACCAGTAATTCCATATGTACCAGGATATACACCAAGTGTAGGAGGAACACCGTTAGTACCAAAAGTACCAAATGATCCAACACAAGGATACATTCCACCAGCGGTACCAACAGAACCTGGAACAAACACGGATATTACATATGTGGCAGATCCGCAAAAAGCTGTAGTGAAAGTATTCAATACAACAACAGGAACAGAGGTAGAATTACCAGCTGAGAAAGTAAGTATTGATAATGGAACAACCGATGCAGTAATTCCAACAACAGACCTAAACACTAAGATTGCAGACTTAGAAAAACGTGGATATGTAGTTGAAAATAAAGACTTGTTGAAAGATCAAAAATTCGATAAAGATAAAGATCCAACAGATGGAGATCCAACACAAGTATTCAAATTACTAGTTAAGGAACGTACAGTAACAGTAACAGAGCCGAAAAATCCAAACGAACCAGTAGATCCAGATAAACCAGAAGGACCAAAATGGCCAGCAACTGGATTAGCAAAATCTGACTTAGAAAAAGAAGTAACACGTACAATTACTTACGTTAAGAAAGAAACTGCAGATGGTCCAGAAATAGCGGATGCGAAACCGACTGTAACACAAACAGCCCACTTCAAACGTAGTGCAACATACAACTTAGTAACAAAAGTTGTAACACCAGGAGAATGGGAAAGTACTGATAAGAAATTAGGAGCAGTTCCAACAGAAAAATTAGATGGTTATGTAGCGGACAAAGCAACTGTCGAAGAAGTAGAAACAAACGTAAATTCAACAGACTTAGATAAGAAAGTTGTTTATACTAAGTTAGGATCATGGGTACCAAAAGTGCCAGGTGAAGAAACACCAACGCCACTGCCATATCCAAACCATCCAACAGATCCAACGAAACCTGGAGATCCAACGGATCCTAATACACCAAATGTACCAGTAATTCCATATGTACCAGGATATACACCAAGTGTAGGAGGAACACCGTTAGTACCAAAAGTACCAAATGATCCAACACAAGGATACATTCCACCAGCGGTACCAACAGAACCTGGAACAAACACGGATATTACATATGTGGCAGATCCGCAAAAAGCTGTAGTGAAAGTATTCAATACAACAACAGGAACAGAGGTAGAATTACCAGCTGAGAAAGTAAGTATTGATAATGGAACAACCGATGCAGTAATTCCAACAACAGACCTAAACACTAAGATTGCAGACTTAGAAAAACGTGGATATGTAGTTGAAAATAAAGACTTGTTGAAAGATCAAAAATTCGATAAAGAAAAAGATCCAACAGATGGAGATCCAACACAAGTATTCAAATTACTTGTTAAGGAGCGTACTGTAACAGTAACAGAGCCGAAAAATCCAAACGAACCAGTAGATCCAGATAAACCAGAAGGACCAAAATGGCCAGCAGAAGGACTAAAAGAATCTGATCTTAAAAAAGAAGTAACAAGAACAATTACTTACGTTAAGAAAGAAACTGCGGATGCACAAGAAGAGCCAAGCGGAAAAGACCCGGTAACACAAACAGCTCACTTTAAACGTAGTGCAACATATAACTTAGTAACAAAAGTAGTAACACCAGGAAATTGGGAAAGTGCGGATAAAGAATTAGCAAAAGTAGACACACCTACATTAACAGGCTATGTAGCAGACAAAGCTTCAGTAGATAAAGTGGAAACAAATGAAAATTCAACAGGATTAGATCAAAAAGTAGTTTATACTAAACTAGGAAGTTGGGTACCAAGATTACCAGAAGGTGTAACACCACCGACAGGAACAGATATGACACCAAAACCATATCCAAACCACCCAACAGATCCAACTAAGCCTGGAGATCCAACGGATCCTAATACACCAAATGTACCAGTGATTCCATATGTGCCAGGATATACACCGAAGATTGGTGAAACACCGTTACAACCAAAAGTGCCAAATGATCCAACACAAGGATACATTCCACCAGCGGTACCAACAGAACCTGGAACAAACACAGATATTACGTATGTGGCAGATCCACAAAAAGCAGTGGTGAAAGTATTCAATACAACAACAGGAACAGAGGTAGAAATACCAGAAGAGAAAGTAAGTATTGATAATGGAACAACAGATTCAGCAATTCCAACCGACTCAGTAACGGCTAAGATTGCAGACTTAGAAAAACGTGGATATGTTGTTGAAAATAAAGACTTGTTGAAAGATCAAAAATTTGATAAAGATAAAGATCCAACAGATGGAGATCCAACACAAGTCTTCAAATTGAAAGTACATGAAAAACTTGTGCCGGTGACACCTCCAACAGACGATAGACCAATTACACCTGGAACACCGATTGATCCAACTACACCAGTAGATCCAAATAATCCAAATGATCCAACAATTCCAAGATGGACAGACGAATTAATTAAGAAACTGGACGTTAAGAAAGAAGTAATACGTACAATTAACTATGTTGACGAAGAAGGAAACAAAATTTCTAAACCATCAACAGACAAAGTTACATTTACACGTGAATCTAAGATTAACGTAGTAACAGGTGAGATTACTTATGGAGACTGGAAAGCAGTTGGTGGAGATAGTACATTCGATAAAGTATCATCACCAGTAGTTAAAGGTTACATCCTTAAAGATCCAGCTCAAAAAGAAGTTGCTGAAAGAAAAGGAATAACACCAACTGTTGCAAATCAAACGATTGAAGTGGTTTACAAGAAGCTTGGTTCATGGATACCAAAAGTGCCAGGTGTAGAAACACCAACGCCACTACCATATCCAAACCATCCAACAGATCCAACTAAACCAGGAGAACCAACGGATCCTAATACACCAAATGTACCGGTAATTCCATATGTACCAGGATACACACCAAAAATTGGAGAAACACCGTTACAACCAAAAGTGCCAAATGATCCAACAAAAGGATACATTCCACCAGTACCAACAGAACCTGGTAAGGATACACCGATTGAGTATGTAAAAGTTCCAAATACACCTAGTCCGGAAGAACCGGTAAAACCAACACCAGAAAGTAATCATATTACAATCTGGTTGGATGAAAATGGTAAACCATTAAAACCAGAACAACCTGGAACACATGAAGCAGGAAATATTCCTGGATATAGATTTATTACGACTACAACGAAAGATGGTGTAACGATTCATAGATTTGAAAAGATATCACCAGTAGAGCCTAATAATCCTGTTCCACAGAAACCGATCACACCGATTCGAACTCCACAAGATCTGACTACTCCAACACCAGAAAGTCAAATTCCAACTCCAAACACTCCAGAAGCAAATACTCCTACTTCTGAGACAAATAGAAGAGAGGAATTGCCAAACACAGGTACAGAATCTAATGCTACCTTGGCTAGCGCTGGTATCATGACCTTGTTAGCTGGTCTAGGATTAGGATTCTTCAAGAAGAAGGAAGAAGATGAGTCCGAATAATATAGAAAATGTTGCTTCCTGCCAAAAGTTGGATGAATGATCCGACTTTTGGCTTGGAGTCAACAATCTATAAACTAACATAAATATAAAATTGAGGAAAATATGTCAAGACAATCAACTAAGAATAAAAAATATGCCTTACGCAAAATCGGAAAAGTTTTCGGTTCCTGTGTAGTGGCGACTGTCATTACCCTAGCTGGTGCTGCGATTATGGCACCAAGTGTTACAGTTTATGCTTCAGGTAATGAATCAGGTGGACAACCTGTTACAGATATTTCTGCTGCAAGTGAGGGGTATGAAGTTCGAGTGCCTAAAGGTAAAAAATATGTAAGAAATGATGAAATCGAAAGTCATACGCCAGTATTGAAAGAAACAGGTCATGATGGTAGAAGTTTTATCTTAAAAGCTGAACCAAAAGATGATGATCCAGAGTTAACTGAAAATAATATTTTTGGTTATTTTTATGATAATCCTATGGAAGGATTGTTTAAAAAATTATATGATGAAGATGAGGATGGAGTGATTGATGACAAATATAAAAGGGCTGATGCTGATACTATAAATGAGCATGCAGGTGAAGATCTTAATGATCCAAATATTCCAGATTTGAAAGAACCTAGAGTAAGTGAAATTGACCCTAAATATCCTCATCGTGTTGATGCAGGGTTAACGAATATTACTAATATATATGACAAAAATAACGATGGAAAACCCGATGGAGCTGATGGTGAGATTGATGATCAGGATACTATTGTAGAGGCTAATAAACCAATAACAGCAGATCCAAAGGCAGAAGAAAATGTTGTGAAAGAAGATGGGACAGTTGTCTTATCTAAGTATTATCGTATCCATGTTAACGAAGAAGATACAGCCGACAAAGTCGATGATATTTATGAAGTTGGGACTAAACCAAAAGTAGAAAGAACACCAATTCCGTTTGAAACAATTTACAAACGTGATGATTCAGTTCCAGAAGGAACAGAAGAAGAAGTAACAGCAGGTGTCAATGGAGAAACTGTTAAGACAACTACTTATGAACTAAACGTAACAACAGGTGAAGTAACTCCAAATGAACCAACAACAGCAACAACAAACCCTGTAACTCGTGTTGTAAAACGTGGTACTCAACCAAAAGTAGAAAGAACGCCAATTCCGTTTGAAACAACTTACGAACGTGATGACTCTATTCCAGAAGGAGAAGAACGTGA